>CALGDB010000299.1 GCA_937884175.1 uncultured Flavobacteriales bacterium | reverse complement strand
TGGAAAGAGGTAGGGCCGTGCCCAGGCAATGCAAACAATACTGAGTGAGAAGATGTACACGAATAACGAGGTTTTTGCATGATTGCGTGTGCGCATCATCAAGCGGTGATGCAGGTGGTTTCTGTCAGGACTGAATGGGCTGATACCTCGTGCAGCCCGCAGGCAAAACACCCTTAACGTATCCATCAGTGGATAAGCCAAGATGCTCATGGCGATCACAGGCTTTGAGATGCCCATCCATGCATCGGGTACCAGCTCTTGGGGCGTATTGATTGTGTGGGTCGCTAAAGCATAAGCTATAAGCCCAACCAAAAGGGATCCGCTATCTCCGAGGAAGATGCGCGCAGGGGCAAAATTGAACACCAAAAAGCCCAGCATGGCTCCCGCCATGGTCAGTGCGAGGATGGCGTCGGCGGTCTGCCCGGTACTAAGAAACCAAAAGGCAAATGCGGACATGGCAATCACTGAGTAGCCACCCACTAGTCCGTCCACTCCATCAATCAGGTTCAGGGCATTGACGACCACGATGTAGACAAACAGGGAAAATAAGAGCGAAAGCGCATCTGGAAGTTCTTCGATGCCGAACAAGCCCCCAAAGGTTTGAATCTTGTACCCCCCAACGGTGACGAGCATTAAGCCCACCCCAAGGTGCACCAAGAGTTTTTTGGAAGCGGCCAATCCGATGATGTCGTCCTTTAATCCCATGAAAAAGATTATAACAGTGCAAACTGCTAGTGCCGAGCCGGCCTGGAACACCGGGGTTGCTGGGGCAGGTCCTACCGCGAGCCAAAAGAACACATTGATCAACAAGGCGGCAAAAATCATTACACCACCGATGGTCGGAACCGCACGCTTGTGAATTTTCCGTGGGTCTTCCGGTAAATCCATCAAGCCTTTTTCACGCGCCACTTTGATCAAGGCCGGCATACCGGAAAGCACGATAAAAAACGCAGTTATAGCGACGAAAAACATCATGTATTAGCTAAACTATTTCAAAAAAAAAACAATAAAAGACGCCGTGCTGGAAAGTATGACTACTTCATTGTGGACAATTACAATACGGTGAAAGCTCGCCAAGGGTTACTCAGTCCCAATTGAGAACGCCGGCATGCAAGCCCAACCGCAGGCGGGTGTAGCTTTCAAACGGCGCGTCGAGCAGCTGGGGACTGCATTGCCCGATTCCCATCCACAGGCGTAAGGGCCATGTGGGTTGCAATTCGAACATCACATCCGCATGCCAAGTTGTAGCCAGGTCGGTATGTTCCGCTGCGGCGTTGAGCATCCACCGCTGATGAACGCGCATGCGGGTCTCGGCTCGTAGACTTTCGCTCCACAGGCTGTGGAGGTTGATGCCGGCGTTGCTTAGTTCGGTTTGGATCGGTCCAAAGCTGCCATCGGCGATGGTGTGGCAATTGCGGCAGTGGCCTGGGTCTCGTTTGGTCCATTCTGTGCGCGCCATCCAACGGTTACCAGTTGCTTTCAGGCCCGTAACCTGGGTGAGGGGCGCCACGGATTGCGTGCTTCCAATCCACGTCAAAGATTGCTGGGCGTAAGCAGTGATGCAGGCTGAAGCGATGCGCTGGTGAAATTGGACATCGAGGCCTGCCACATGCCGGGTCGGGCTGTACAGTTCACCTTCCTCGAATCCGAGCGTTTCCCACCCTCCAGCTGCCTCTTGACGCGTTACTTCCCAACTGAAATTGTAGACACCTTGAACCACGAAGTGGGACCCGATGTGCTGTTCGTGGGTGAGGAAAATGGCACGGCTGCGTTCGAGCAACGCTTCAGCGGTTTCCCCGATAGACCCACGCCGAGTAGACATCCAACGGCTCGACCACAGGCTCGTTAGGTGTTGCGCACGACGGTGGGTTACTCGCAGGTACGGTGCGGGGACGGCATGCCGGGATAAAAAAGCACTCGCTCGCCCTGTTCCAATGTGCAAGGCGTCGACCCCGGCGTCCCATCCCCATGTTCGTGACTGGCGCCCTACCCAGCCCCGTGTGAACATGACGTCGAAGTATGCTTCGTCCACCGTGTTGTACCCGCCGTCTTTGCCTAATTTGGCCCGTCCCCATCCCGGAATACGGCAATCTGTCGCCCAGAAGCCGAGCAACGGCTCCGCCAAACCTTGGCGCTCCAGCAGCTCGCCTCCCACGTGCCACTTGCCGTCAATGATGCCTTGAAAACGTGCCCCACGGATGTTGTCCCACCAACTTCGCGTTTGGGGATTACCATCGGCATCCGCGGTCCGGATTGATCCCACGTACGCTTGCACCACTGGATCCACCACGATCAGGTTTTGAGTCCGGTCCGTATCGGAGAAATCAAGCAGATGATTGTGCGCCGCGCGCTGCCAAAAGTCCCCGTCATCCAAGGGCTCTATCAATTCCAGCCGTTCGGCTGGAACGAATCCGGTACTGTCCGCCCCGCGCAGCAACCACCAGTTGCTGTCCTGCCCAAACGCCACCACGGGTGCCCAAGTAAGAAGCACCGCAGCGAGACGAAACGGCAGGGGCGGGGTCATTCGAACTTTGATTTGACTTCCGCGTACACCCGTTCAATGCCTTCTCTAAGGCCGATGCTGGCTTTCCAACCGAGCTCATTGATGCGGTCGACGTTCATGAGCTTGCGGGGCGCACCGTCAGGTTTACTGGTGTCCCAATCGAGCTCACCGGTGTATCCAACGATGTCGCAAATCAGCTCAGCCAGGGACTTGATGCTTAGGTCCTCGCCGGTGCCGACGTTGACCCATTCCTCGCCGCTGTAGGTGTCCATGAGGTGTACGCACGCCTCGGCCAAATCGTCTACGTGGAGGAATTCGCGCTTTGGCGATCCCGTTCCCCAGAGCGGAACGCTCGGGTGCCCATTGACTTTGGCGGTGTGGATCTTGCGGAGCATCGCCGGCAGGACGTGGCTCGTCTCGAGGTCGTAGTTGTCGCCCGGGCCGTAGAGGTTGGTGGGCATGGCGCTGATGAAGTTGGCGCCGTATTGGTGGCGGTACGTTTCGCACAGCTTGATGCCCGCGATTTTGGCAATGGCATAAGGCTCATTGGTGGGCTCGAGCGGCCCGGTCAACAGCGCGTCTTCCACCAGCGGCTGTGAAGCAAGTTTGGGATAAATGCACGAGGAACCGAGGAATAAGAGTTTTTGCACACCGTGTTTCCACGCCGTATGGATGACGTTGGCCTCGATAATGAGGTTTTCGTACAGGAACTGCGCCCGGTAGGTGTTGTTGGCGTGGATGCCGCCAACTTTGGCTGCGGCGAGGTAGACCTGTTGGGGTTTTTCGTCTTCAAAGAATGCATCAACCGCCTGCTGGTCCGTGAGGTCAAGTTCCGCTTGAGTACGTGTGATGATGTTGGAAATGCCTTTCGACTGCAAGTTGCGGACAATGGCGGATCCGACCATGCCGCGGTGCCCTGCGACAAAAATTTTTATTGGCGATTCCCCTTCTGATGAGCTCATGATGCAAAGTAAAAACGAAAACCTCAGTTCGGTTGGGTTTGCCGAAGCCCGTCACCAATAAAGGTGAACGCCAATACAACGCTGATGATCAACACTCCGGGGGCGATGGCCAGCCAGGCGTGGCTGCCGGTGATGAGGTGATAGTGTTCTTGGATAATGTTGCCCCAACTCGGTATGGGGATTTGGGCGCCGTAGCCGAGGAAGCTCAATCCGGACTCAATGAGAATGGCCGCGGCAAAATTGGCTGCGGCGATGACGGTGATGGGTCCGGTGGCGTTGGGCAGCATGTGCCGGAGCATCACGCGCAGGTCCGAAAATCCAAAAGCTTGCGCGGCTTGAATGAACTCCATTTCCCGCAAGGCGAAAAACTGCCCCCGCACAACCCTCGCCACGTCCACCCACATGGTCAAACCGATGGCGAGAAAGACCTGCCAGAGTCCTTTGCCAAATGCCATGGTGATGGCAAGGACCATTAGCAGCGTTGGTAATGTCCACACAACTTGGATGAGCCAACTGATGACCGCATCGACCCGTCCGCCGCGGTAGCCGGCCCATGCCCCGAGCAGTATGCCAATGAATAGCGATATCAACACCGCCGTAAATCCCACACCGAGGCTGATGGCCGACCCTGCCATGAGGCGGCTGAGCACATCTCGGCCGTAGCGATCGGTCCCGAGCCAGTGGGTTTGGATCGTTCCGTCCGCTGAGATCCATTCCGAACACGGAGCCAGCAATGCGCGTTCGAGTACTTGGTCATTTGCATTTGGGGTGGCATCCGGTCGAATTGCGGGCCCGGCCAAAGCCACCAGTACGAGCAGGGTAATCCAACAGGCTCCGATGCGGGCGGGAAAGTGGTGGGCGAGGCGATTCAAATCAATCGAATTGGTGGGGTGAAATTAAATCCGGCGGCCCTTCCACTCAACGTGGCCGCGCAGAAGTTGCCACCATGCTCCCCACACCAAAACTGCATAGCGAAAAGGGAATTGTGCCACATCGCCAGCGCGCAAGGTGATTCCAAACTCCCGGCCTGCCAGTACCAACAAGCGCCAATCCACTAGCGCCTTCGCAGCAACAAATCCCGTAAGCATCATCCAACTGGCGGTGCCACCCGTCACCAATACACCGAAGGCCAATGCGAGCGGGACGGCATGGACAGCCGCAATGGTGAGGGCGGTTCGTCGGGTTTCGCTATCTTGACGTCCGGTCTTGGAGGCCCACCGGGCGCGCTGTTGCCACAGGGCTTTCCAGCTGGGCGCCCCCGAAGTAACTGCTTCAGCATCCGAGCCTCCGCACCACTTAATGGCCTTGTCGGCCTGCCGCAAAGCGAGCAAGGCGAATGCATCGTCCCCCGAGGCCCATTCGGTCTGGAGAGCGTTAGCTGGATAATCGGCGGTGGCATACAGGCTGTTGGCTCCGCTGCCCATGGCGAGTCGCCCGGATTGCACGCCTCCTGCGATCCATGTTTGCATGACGGCAAATTCGAGTCGCTGAAACCAATACCAGGCGGTTGACGGCTCGGCACTGATAACCACTCCGCCCAGCACGCACGCTGCGCTCTCGCGCCCCGCCGTAACTACAAGGCTGCGGGCCCAATCCGCACCAAGGCGTACGTCGGCATCGACCGTTGCTAACCACGGGGTTTTCACGTGCTTGAAGCCCGTCGCTAGGGCGGATTTTTTGCCCGAACCCTCTGCAGGAATGCAGATGACGCCCGCTGCTTCTGCGGCACGGCGTGTACCATCGGTGCTCGCGTCATCGATGACCACGATGCGGACGGGGTGAGATTGGGATTGGAGGTCATTCAGAAGATGGGGCAGGGCCTCGGCTTCGTTTCGGCAGGGGATGAGCACAGTGAGTTCTCCTGAAATGTTCCCAATGGGCAGGTTGCTGCGGTCGGCTGCTTTCAATCGCCTACCGACGTTCCAAGCGAAGGCCGCGTATGCGAGCCAGGTCGCTCCGGCAATCACACCCAGCAAAACGAGCATTTTACCCATCGCGACGTTGGAATTGCAGGCCACCGCCGATGAGCGCGGGAAGCCCGAGGTTGACCACCCAAACGAGGAAGGCTGAGGCGAGTAGCCCTGGCAACATTTCTCCTTGCGGCTGCATCCAGGCCACCAATAGCGCCTCGCGGACGCCGAGTTCGGCCAAGGCTGCGGTGGGAACGATCATGTTACCAAGGAAAACCACGGCGATGGTGGTATAAAGCGCTAGGTCCCATTCGATGCCCCAAGCGGCGACGGCCGCGGCAAATTGGGTGGCGAATACGGCATAGCGCAATCCGCTCAGGGCGATTTGCCCGCGGTGTTGACGCGGTGTCCACCGGTCCGACGCGAGGCCCCAACGGGCTTCCAACCACCGATTGATGCGCCGTTGAGAGCGGGCGAGGTGGGACAGGAGCCACCAAACTGCGCTCGCGGCAGCAAGCCCGGTGAGCACTGTCCACTGAGCCCCATCGGGTATGGGCAGGTGGATCTGTCCGGCCGCGGTGCACGCCCACCACGCGACTGTGCCAAAGGTGAGGGTCCATCCGGCTTGTGCCCAGGTGCCCAGCAGCCATGCTTGTGTTCCGAGCGGACGTTCATCTGCAGGTAACAATGCTACACGGGCAACGGCATCCCCGGTGCGGTTTGGTGTGACAATCGCGAATGTCGCCCCGACCAGCACTTCCCGGAGGCT
>CALGDB010000298.1 GCA_937884175.1 uncultured Flavobacteriales bacterium | reverse complement strand
TGTACAAAGAAGTTATTCCGGTGAGCTTCAACGTGGGGTCATTCAACGACACCTTGCCCGAAGACAAGAGCCGAGAAATGGGGCTGATTCTCACGCGCAAGGAACTCGGCCCTAAGGCTGAAGAGTTGGGTATTACGGAAGACGCCTTCCTCGACCTCATCTCGTCAGACAGCACTACTTACAAGGTCCGCGACGTCATTTACACCTCCTTTTATACGGAGAACTTCACGCCAGAAATCCGAGCAGCTAAGCGATTGCCACGCGTGTCGGTGGACAGCCTTTGGTTCAACCCGCTGACTGGCGAGCGCTTTTTGCTCGAGACCGACAGCGTCGAGTCGGGTGGTTTGACCCTCTCCACGGTCTTGGTCAAGGACCCCACACCATTTGGCCGAGAGAAAGTAAAAAAAGATACCTTGCGGTTTGGCTCCCTGACGGAAGCACACACCGATGGTAACTGGCGCAACTGATCCCAACGCATTCGATGGCACCCTGCTGATTGGCTGGGATGGTGAATGTGTGCATTGGATTGCCATGGGTAGTAATGGTATTACTGACCACGGCGTGGATTCAGAAATAAGTTCACTCACAAAACTTTCGCATCGATTTTCTGGTGCTGCTGCGGTCAAGTTGAGTTTACTACGTCCGGTGTGCTCACTAATGCCCGCCGCTGTGGCTCAAGGCATCGAGACGCATGTGCTTGGGCTGCAACACGGCCCGCAAGACCACACGTCGATCAGCCGAACTTTCTTATCCGACCGGCTCGGTGAGGGTATGGCATTGATAGAATCTGGACACTTCGGTAGCGAAGACCTCTTTTTGAAGGCCTTCCCACTCGGGCAGTGGACGTCGTCGACACTGGCGGCTATTGAATCCGGCATGAACGCGGCTCGTGCCGCTGTATCCGCGCACACGGTGCACGTGGACGTAGCCGATGGCCGGGCTTTGATGATGCGGTTTGATGCCAGTGGATTGCGTTGGTGTTCCGTCACGGAAGACGTGGCTGGCGATGGCATCCTGTACCACGTGGTTAATTCGTTTCACCGGGAGGATGTGGACCCGACGGCCGCTCAATGCCGCGTTGTTTTCTCCGGCGGCATCACCGAAGATGCTCCCATCGTCCATCAATTCAAGCGATTCTTTGAGACGGTCGAATTGGCGTCTGCGCATGCGGAGCTTGGCGAGTCCGGCCTTTTGATGCATTTGGCCAAATGAGAATCACAGGAGGCAAATGGAAGGGGCAAAGGCCCAAGGTGGCGAAGGGGTTCAAAGGCCGCCCGACGACCGATTTTGGTCGTGAGGGGTTGTTCAACCTGCTCAATGCCCGGGTAGACCTCGCGGGATTGCACGTTTTGGAACTGTTTGGCGGCACCGGCATGGTGGCGTTGGAATTTCTGAGCCGGGACTGCGGTTCGGTGACTTCGGTGGAAAACGACCCAACGGCCGTTCGCGGCATGTCGATACTGGCCCGAGATTGGGACGTTGACGATTGGTCGGTAGTTCGGGGCAATGCCCTGCAATTCATCGAGCGGTCATTGACCCAGTACGATTTGATTTTCGCCGATCCACCCTATGATTTGCCCGATTTGCCCGAATTACCCGGGCAGGTTTTGGGCGGTTCTTTGTTGGTGCCCGGCGGCTGGTTTATCTTGGAGCACGGAGAACGAACCGATGTCTCGGGCTGTGCGCATTATGTGGAAACCCGAAAGTACGGTCACGTCCATTTTAGTTTGTTCACGACTTGAAAAAACTAGGAACGATGAAACGAGCAGTATTCCCCGGGTCTTTTGACCCCATTACACGCGGACACCTGAACATCCTCGAGCGGTCTGTGTCCCTCTTCGATGAAGTCATTGTCGCCGTTGGGGTCAATTCTGCGAAGCGTTCCATGTTTTCGTTGGAGCAGCGGATGGCGTGGCTCGAGTCTGTTTGCGCGCGCTTCCCCCACGTGCGCGTTGCATCGTTTGAAGGGCTGACCGCGGATTTTTGCCGTGCAAACGATGCGCATTGGCTGTTGCGCGGGGTGCGCAATGGTGGCGACTTTGAGTACGAGCGTACCATTGCTCAGATGACCAAAGTTTTGCACCCTTCGCTGGAGACGGTCATACTGTTCACCGACCCTGAGTTTGCCCACATTCACTCCAATGTGGTCCGTGAAATCCTCAAGAACGGGGGAGACGCGTCGGTGTTTGTTCCCGATGACCTTGCTTTCCCGGATGCGTAAACGCGCGCACTTCAGGTTCATCATCGCCGCGTGTGCTGCGTTGCTCGTGTCCCAAACCGCGTTGGCCCAATCAATTATCGAAGGCACCCTCCAGGTGGAGGACGCGTCGCCGAGTTTGATTCACGTGAAGCGGATCGATTACCCGGCGTTGCAACTGGGGATCTGGGTAGAAGAAATTTTGGTGGACGAGGCAGGCGATTTCCGTTGGAATGCCCCTGCTGAAGGAGGCCTCTTCGAACTGGTCGCACCCCCGTGGTCTTGGATGGTTTGGGTCCGACCGGATGAACCGTCGTCATTGCACCTAACCGCAGGTGGCTACATGGCGCGCCGCTTGCTGGGTAGCCCGGGCCGCTCTTCATGGACAGGTGAGCACCCTACACAATGGATGGATTCCCTGGTGGGCCTTCAGCGCCAGGCCAATCGTTTGCGGGCTGAATTCCTTGTATTGCGAAGCAGTGGGGTGGATGTGCAGCAGCGGGATTCTCTTATACGGCTTAACGCTCAGCTGGAGGCATCGTTTGAATCGCAATGGCTTCGGGCGGTCAACGGCTGCGCGACCGAGTGGGAGTGCGATTTGGCCTGGCAAATTAAGTTGAATGAAGCGGTGGGATTGGGCCGATCCCGCGTTGTCTTGGATTCCCTATGGAAGGCAAGCAGCATGGGCTATCCAGAGCGAACGTGGGCGAGTCGTTTGGCATCTCCTGGAGCCTACTCGGGTTGGCGAGCGGTTTACGGAGGATGGTGGTTGGAGCGGCAAGTGGACTGGGCGAAATTGAACGAGGCTGTTTTTACTGCCAACATCGATTCGTTGGCTTCGGCCATGGGTGGTCGGTGGAAGGACGTGGACCGCGCCGAAATGGCGGCGGCTTGGCTGGACAAAGCCATTGACCAACCGGATGCGCTCGTTCGTTCCGTGTGGGAGACGTTTGCGTTTCCGGCGCCGTTGGTCACAGCGTACCGCGCCTTTTGGGATGACCGTAAAATCGGACGAACTGGATACACTGTCGGTGACCTGCCTTGGACCCTTCCCAATGGTGATTTGAGCAGCATGGGGGAGCAATGCCGACAGCCGTGGACGGTTATTTTGGCCCTGAAAAACGGCTCTGGCCTGGCCGCGCGCGAGCGCGAAGTGTTTTCACAGATTGCTGAAAACATGGATCGCCGAGACGTATGTTGGGTGGTGCTGTCCCTCGATGAAAATGAAGCGAACTGGCGGCAGACCCTGTCCGGCCGTCGCACCTTGGACGAAACGGTGGGCTGGGTTGGTAACACCCCGCGCGTCATAGAGACCTTGGGCTTGGCGGTGGTGCCGCAGGTTGTAGTCTTGGATGAGGATGGCAAGATCGCCGGCCGCAATATGCCTCTGCCCAGTGAAGGGTTGCAACGCCGGCTGCAGGCGGTTTTGCCTCGCTGATTATTCGGTCAGCCCTTGGAAGCCTGCAGTAGCGCGGTCCATCAGAGCTAAGATGCTCGGGTAGGCGTTGTTTTGCACGGCCGCTGGAACAGCTGCGGGGAGCCAATGCACCCCGGTAATACCCTCGACGGTCTGGGGAGCGCCGGGCGTGTTCCCACCCGCATGCTCCGCCAAGAACCAAAAGGTGATTTTCAGGATCGGAACGCCGTTTTCTTCATAGGTGTGGTAGGTCTTGCCCAAGTCCCCGGTCAACGTCAGCTGGCCGATGCCGGTCTCTTCTTCCACTTCACGCACGGCAGCGTCTTCAATTTTTTCGTCCGGCTCCACTTTGCCTTTGGCAAGGTCCCATTTTCCATTGCGTTCAATCCAGAGGTAGGCACCTCCTTGGTTACGAACCACACAGCCGGCGGCGAGGACTTCGCGGTAGCCGTAGCAGAAACTCATCCACAGCGCTTCGGGATTAGAGGAAAGCAGCACGATGCCATTCAAATCCGGGTGTTGTCGGATGAGATTCGGCAGGGCTTCAAGGGTGGATTTGTCCGGTTCGCGAATGACAAGTGAATGCGCATCGGTGGGGGTATTTTCTTGAAAAAATACCGGCCGGTTCATGATGTAAACTTCATACATTCGTGCCATGGTTTTGTCCGTTGAAAGTAGGCGAAAAGTTGCAGAATTCCTTTTGCGAATCAAGGCAATTCAACTCAGTCCAAATGAACCGTTTACGTGGGCAAGCGGACGCAAGTCGCCCATTTATTGCGACAACCGAAAGGTGCTGAGCCATCCGGCTGTGCGCACGTTCGTGCGGCAATTGGCAGCTGAAGCAATCGAAAAGGAGTACGGCAAAGTGGATGCAATCGCCGGTGTGGCGACAGGTGGCATTGCGCTTGGGGCGTTGGTAGCCCAGGAGTTGGGTCTTCCATTTATTTACGTGCGGTCCAAAGTCAAAGTACACGGCCTCGGCAACGCCATCGAAGGTGACCTCAGCGTGCTTTCCAACGTCGTTGTCATCGAGGATTTGATCTCCACCGGACAAAGCAGCTTGAAAGCGATCGATGCCCTGCGTGAGGCGGGCGTCGAAGTCAAAGGGCTGATCGCCATTTTCACCTATGGTCTTCCTGTGGCACAAGCAGCGTTTGAAGCGTCTCCGTGCAAGTGGCTTGCCCTCACCGATTACCCGACCATGTTGGACCAAGCGTTGGTGGAAGGCTACCTCAACGATGATCAGCGCTCGTTGCTCGAAGCCTGGAACAGCGATCCGGTGGCTTGGAGCGACGCTTTCGAATCGAAATAACTGATCCCATGCTCATTGAAAGTCCTATTATCTCGTGTGGCCGCTCGGCTGCATTTCTGCATGAATACCTCAGCACGCCGAGCAACCTTGAACTCTTGCTCCCAGCGGAACACGTTTCTGAATTTTCCGCCGAAGGAGACACCTGTTCCTTCAAGGTTACCGGTGGCTTTGCGGTAGTGCTGAAGTGCGCTGAAGGCGAGGCTAATCGCACCGTTCGATACGCCTCCCAGAAAGGCACCCCTATTCGTTTCACGCTTGATGTGGTCATTGAACCCCAGGACGATGAGGTCAGCAGCGTCCACATTCAGTGCGATGCCGATCTCAATCCGTTCATGAAAATGATGGCTGAAAAACCGTTGCAAAGCATCTTCCAAGGCATGGCAGCTGCAGCGGAAAAGGCGTTCCCCGTGGCGTGACGCCACCTGGTGAGGCTCACTTCCACAACCAATCCCACGTCAACGCGTCGGAACGGTCCACTGTTAGGACGCGGGGCCGCCCGCCCTCGGGTGTCCACTCCATCTCCAATGCACCATCGGCATTGACCGCTTTCACTGTGCCAGCGCCCGACTGACCCTCGAAGCTGAACTGCTCTGTTTGGCCGCATCCGACGAGATGTGCATCGTAATCCGATGTTGCATCTTGTGCCTCAAGTGCGTCCAACACATGCTGCGCCATGTGTGCTTCGACGTTTGCCATCGTCAGCGGAGCAGCCGTAAACTCCCCCAAAGCACAGCGGCGTGGTTCTTCCGTTTGCGTTGAATTTACGTTCACGCCAACCCCGACCAAAAGTCCGTCCCACGTGGTCCCACGCCATGTGTTTTCGATGAGGATTCCGGCGCATTTCAGCCAGTGGCCAGTTTCGTTTTGTATCACGATGTCATTGGGCCATTTGATACCCACGGTGCGCACCTTAGGGGAATCACTGAGCAGGCTGGAAATGGTACGGCGAATGCTGGCGGTCACGGCCTTGTTGAGCACCACGGGGTCCCGTTGCGGAGCGCCGGCGGGCCATTTGACTGCCACTGTCCATGCGAGGTCAAGGTCAGGGGATTGGTCCCAAGCTTTGCCCCGTTGACCGCGTCCACTCGTTTGATTGGATGTCCAAACCGTCAAGACTTCACCCGGTGATGCCGTCTTGAGCCATTGGCTTGCGAAGTCATTGGTGCTTTCGGTTCGTTTGAGGTGGATGCGCGTGTGTTGCATGGGGTGGAATGTCCGGTACAAAGTTGGCATGTTTTCGCTTTCAGCCGCATCACCGTACCGCCGTATCATCGTATCTTTCGGTTTGAAACAGAGTGAATGAGTAACCCTTCGTTGGCACAACACCCTCCCTTGCTGAATGCCGTCATCCATGGCTTGCAAGAAGTGAAAGGAAAAGAAATCACCATTTTGGATTTGCGGGAAATCACCCATGCCGTAGCTGGGTGGTTTGTGGTGGTCCACGGTACGAGCAAAACGCAGGTAGAAGCGTTGGCGTCCTCCGTGGAAAAGGAGACCGCTACGCGATTGGATGAAAAACCGTGGGGCAAGCAAGGCCTGCGGAATGGTGAGTGGGCCATCCTCGATTACAGTGACATCGTCGTGCACGTGTTTCACGAGGAAGCGCGCCAGCGTTATGCCCTCGAAGAATTGTGGGGAGACGCGAACATTGAGGCCCTAGAAGAAGTTTGAGTTAGAGCATGGAAGACCAGAAACGACAACCGTCAAACAGCGGAGGAGGAAACAAGCCCTCTATGAATTTCTATTGGATTTACGGTGTCATTGGCGTCATGCTATTGGCCATGCTAATGCTCAACACGAGTGAGGGAGGCCGGGAGATCCAGTGGACGGAGTTTAAGCAAAAAATTGAAGACGGGCAGGTGAAGCGCCTAGTTTTTGATGGGCAGCGCGCCAGCGTTTACCTCAAAGACGAAGTGCGTCAGTCGTTGGAAGAAAGACAAGAGGAAGAGGGCTTGCTCAAAAGCGTGTACCAGGGTGCTGACTATTGGTTGAACGTTCCTGCGGGAGACGCATACCTCGAAGACCTGAAGACTATGTCCGAGTCGTACGACTTCACCTACGTCTACGAGCCGGTCAACGAGTGGGGACAGCAAATGCTAACGTACGTCGTTTTCTTTGCGCTGATGATCGGTGTATGGATCCTGCTGATGCGGCGCCTCGGCGGTGGCGGTGGTGGTAGTGGCCAAATTTTTAACATTGGCAAATCCAAGGCGCAGTTATTTGAGAAAGGCAAAGGCACGGATGTCAACTTCGGCGACGTCGCCGGATTGGAAGGGGCCAAAGAAGAACTGGAAGAAATTGTTGCGTTCCTCAAGGCACCGGAAAAGTACACCAACCTCGGTGCCAAAATTCCTAAGGGCGCTTTGCTTGTGGGCCCTCCCGGTACCGGTAAAACGTTGCTTGCGAAGGCCGTAGCCGGTGAGGCTCAGGTGCCATTCTTCTCGTTGAGCGGATCGGATTTTGTCGAAATGTTCGTCGGGGTCGGCGCGTCACGGGTGCGTGATTTGTTCAAGCAAGCGAAGGAGAAGGCGCCAGCCATTGTTTTCATCGATGAGATTGATGCCATTGGTCGGGCGCGTGGTAAGAACGCGAGCATGGGTTCAAACGACGAAAGGGAAAACACCCTCAATCAACTCCTCACAGAGATGGATGGCTTCGGCACCAACAGCGGAGTCATCATCCTCGCGGCGACTAACCGTGCGGATATTTTGGACAAGGCCCTCATGCGTGCTGGACGTTTTGACCGCCAGATTTATGTGGACATGCCGGACTTGACGGAGCGCAGGGCTATTTTTGAAGTGCATTTGCGACCCATTAAAGTGGACGATAGTATCGATGTAGATTTCCTCTCGCGCCAAACCCCCGGTTTCAGTGGGGCCGACATTGCCAATGTGTGCAATGAAGCGGCACTGTATGCTGCACGGAAGGGCCGTGATCAAGTCATTCACCAAGACTTTTTGGATGCCGTGGACCGGATCATCGGCGGCTTGGAGAAGCGCACCAAGATCATCTCAGACGAAGAAAAACGTACCATTGCCTTCCACGAAGCTGGTCATGCCGTGGTCAGCTGGCTGGTCGAATTCGCCTCTCCGTTGGTGAAGGTGAGCATTGTCCCACGTGGGCAGTCGCTTGGTGCAGCCTGGTACTTGCCGGAAGAGCGCCAAATCACTACCACGGAGCAAATGCTCGATGAGATGTGTGCAGCGCTGGGCGGCCGCGCGGCAGAAGATTTGGTCTTCAACAAAATTTCGACGGGCGCGTTGAGTGATCTCGAAAAGGTGACCAAGCAAGCCTATGCAATGGTATCGATTTATGGCCTTAACGAACGCATTGGCAACCGCAGCTACTACGATAGCCGGGGCGATCAGATGTTCACCAAGCCCTATTCCGAAGAGACCTCGCGCATCATCGATGAGGAGGTAGGTAAGATCATTGATGGTGCCTACAACCGGGCCAAGGAGATCCTCCAATCCAATTTTGACAAGCTCAGCGCTTTGGCCGATTCCCTGTTGACCAAGGAAGTCATTTTCCGGGAAGACGTGGAACGTATCCTCGGTGCACGCCCATTTCAGAAGCTGGAAACGGCGCTTCCGAGTCCGGAGGCCGCCGCTGCTCCTGAAGCGGAAAAGACGTCGGCGGAAAAGCG
>CALGDB010000297.1 GCA_937884175.1 uncultured Flavobacteriales bacterium | reverse complement strand
TGGCCGAAGGGTATGGGTTCTTCAAGTACATGGAAGTCGATGAAACACCCGGATCAAGGGACCTCGTACTGTATGACGCCCTCCCGAATTCACTCCCGCGCGTCGGCGGCATCATGACTTCTGTGATCCAAACCCCGCTCTCTCACGTCAACCTGCGCGCCATTCAAGACAACGTACCGAATGCGTACATCGCCGATCCACTTTCTATTGATTCAATTGCAGGGCTTTTAGGGAATTATATCTACTACCGGGTTGAAGCCGATTCATACTTTATCCGCGAGGCGACATTGGATGAAGTTAACGAATGGTACGAAGCCTTGCGCCCCACAGAACCGCAGTTTCCACCCCGCGACCTGAGCTTCACCGAAATTCTCCCACTCGACGATATCGGATTTGAAATGTCAAGCGCCTTTGGTGCCAAGTGCTCCAACGTGGCGACGATGCGAACCTTCGGGTTCCCAGAAGGAACAATCCCAGATGGTTTTGGGGTTCCTTTCTACTTCTACGATGAGTTTATGCAATACAATGACTTCTATGAAGAAGCTGAAGTCATGATTAACAACCCTTCCTTCATTTACGACATCGATTTTCGTGAAGACCGCTTGCGGGACTTTCGTGATGACATCAGGGATGCGCCAATGCCCCCGTGGATGATGGATGCGCTGCAAGTCATGCACGATTCTTTTCCAGCGGGTACGGCCGTGCGGTGCCGCTCAAGCACGAACAACGAGGATTTACCTGGTTTCAGCGGTGCCGGACTGTACACCTCAAAAACCCAATACCCCGAAGAAGGCCACATCTCGAAATCCATCAAACAGGTGTACGCCAGCATGTGGAATTTCAGGGCCTACGAGGAACGTGATTTTTACCGCGTAGACCACTTTATGGCAGCCATGGGGGTACTGTGTCACCCCAATTTTCAAGAAGAGCAAGCCAATGGTGTCGGCATCAGTTTGGACCCTATCTACAACACCGCCGGTACATTCTATTTGAATTCGCAAGTCGGCGAATCCTTGATTACTAACCCCGACCCGAATTCTGTGCCTGAAGAAATCTTACTATACGAGGACCCTTCTGAAGGGGCAGGTTATGTCGTTTTGCGATTGTCCAACTTGGTCGCGGACGGCGATCTGGTCATGAACGTCGAATACCTCGATCTGATTCGCGAATACCTCGGCACCATTCACAACGAATTTGCCGTACTCTATGGGGTTGAGGGCATCGAAGGATTCGGTATGGATATCGAATTCAAAATCACTGCCCAAGACGCTCTGGCCATCAAGCAGGCAAGACCTTGGGTGTCTTTCTGGACTGGTATCAAAGCAGACGATGACCTAGCCGTTGAAGAGCTGGTCGAACCGATAACTTCACCCGATCTTGGTGCAAACGAGACCGTGACCCTCCGTGTGGCCAATACCGGACTGAATGAAATGAGTGATTTTGAACTCTCTTTGCTCGTTGACGGTGAATTGATGGAAACGGTGAACGTTCAGGGAAGCATTGCACCTTTCGGCGATTCGCTCATCCAATTCACTACAACACAAGATTTCTCCTCCCCGGGCGACTACCTCATCACGGGTATTGTATCCGACCCTGACGACGGATATGAAAACAATGACACGCTCGAAGTGACTTTGAATCACATCCACAATGTCGAAGGAGCACTTTCCATTGCGCATGTGAATACAACATGCGACGGTCAGGTATATGTTAATATGGTCATTAGCAACTTGGGTGCGGAAGTCATTTCCTCCGTGGAGGTCTCAATTGAGGTCAACGGTGAGGTCATGGATGTATTGCAAGAGTCCGTAGAAATTGCTTCTGCGGACGAAGGCGAGCTGTCGTTCTTCATCGATGACGATTTATTAGCTTCCACCAATACCATCCAATTAGCGCTAACCAGCGTCAATGGAATTACGGACGGCGATGCCACAAACAATACCGCCACAGCTACGGCTGATTTGGAAGCGATTTTCGAGGACATAACCTTGTATTTCGTGGCAGATGACTGGCCCGCGGAAACGTCATGGCAGCTTGTGGAAGTGGGCTCAGGGCAGGTCCTTTCCGAAGGCGAGCTGGATCCAAGCACAGTGGAATATTCTGTAACTGTCTGCGTCAACTCCAATTCATGTCTGACACTCAATGTATTCGACTCTTGGGGAGACGGCATGTGCTGCGCCGGTGGCGAAGGGTTTTTCCAGGTGTTGAATTCCAACGGGGTAATAATTGTTCACAACGACGGGGATTTCGGCAGTATAGCAGTTGAGTCATTTTGCGCGGGCGACAGCGGATGTCAAGACCTGATAACTCTCAACTTCGTGGCCGATAACTGGCCCTTGGAAACTTCTTGGCAGCTCGTGGACGTGGCTTCGGGGCAAATCCTTTCGGAAGGCGGACTGGGCTCCAGTACAGTCGAGTATTCTGAAGTGGTCTGCGTTAGCTCCAGTGCGTGCCAAGAGCTCTATGTATTTGACTCATGGGGAGACGGGATGTGCTGCGCTGGCGGCGAAGGCTTCTTCCAGGTGTTGAATACCGATGGGGAAATCATTGTTTACAACAATGGGGAATTCGAAAGCCTTGCCGTTGAGTCATTTTGCGCAGGTGATAGCCCATGTCAAATTATCGCCACTGTCGAAGCAATTGCGGCATCATCAGAAGCCGCTTCCGATGGGATTTTAACCATAGCGACCCTTTCTACAGATAATGATTTTGTCTACAGCATCGACGGCGGGCAGTCTTGGCAAAGCTCCAACATTTTCCAAGGGCTCGCTGCGGACACTTACGAGGTGAGCATCAAAAATGCAGCCGGAACTTGCAACTATTTAGAAACGGTCGTCATCGGTGTATGCGACTTCACGGATTTGGAAATCACCGTGACTCACCCCTATTCGGTGTTGACCACGGACGGATCCATTATCATAGAACCCTCAACTGGGGAGGGCTCTTACCTCTACAGCATAGATGGCGGTCAAAATTTTGAATCTTCAGGGGTCTTCATGAACCTGCCTGTGGGTGAGTACAATATTGTTGTGACTGACAACCTCAGCTCCTGCAGTTACGAATTCGAACGGTTGCTCGTTCCTAGTGGCGTTGTGGCCGTCGACGAGCAAGCATCCATTGGGCCTATGATCCGGGTTTACCCCAATCCCACCAACAACCAACTCAATATCGAGTTGGAATCATCGAGCGCACTAAGCCAAGCGCTGCAGTTCATTGTACTTGATCGTTTGGGAAGGGTGCAGGAAACTGGGAGCATGTCACCGGGAAGCACGCGAGAGACTATCTGGTTGGGCAGATATGCCTCCGGCACCTATTTCATCAAATGCCTTGGCGAAGGCTTTGAACAAAACTTCAAGGTGATTAAGATGTAATCTGAGTCCTCCCCTTCAGGAGGCTTTTAGTATATTAAAATCCCTATTCTCTTGCAGAGCAGGGATTTTTATTTCTCCTCAATCGTTGCACTCAAACGCGGTGTGAAACACGTGCAGGCGTTGTTGCTTTTCCGACACTACGACCTGGTAGATGCGGTTGTAGATGGACTCGTCGAACGCCCCCATCTCCTCACCGATGAGCAAACCTGCCAAAACAGCGGTGGTGTTGCTGTGTCCTATGACGAGCGCATCCTGCCGTTTTGCCATCAACACCCCTCCTATGGCCTCTAGCGCCTGCGGGTCGTACGACTGTATTTTAAGCCCCTTCGCATGCGCCACTGGGGCTGCTGTGCCCTGTGTTCGTCTAAAATCAGTGCTGTACACCGCATCGATTGGAATGTCCGATAAAAAATCCTGCAACGCGACTGCCCTCTCCTCTCCGCACGTCGTCAGCGGTGGGTCGCTGACCGCTGTCTGCTTTTCGGCGTGTCGCGCCAAGTATATGGTAAAAAGCGTCGGTTCTTCTTGGCCTTTGACTTCGGCTAAAACACTGGAGAAAGAGAGTGCCAAAAGAAAGCACACCAGAGAAATCGCGGATTGGCAAACGTTCATTCGATTGGTATTTAAAGTTTTGAGGTCAACTGCGGCCATTAAACCACAGCTCACATTGTTCTCTTCAACTTCGAAAGTAAAACACATTACGATTTAGCCTTCCGTTTCTTTCACGCGTGCACTTCTGAGGTATCCTGCCGGTCCTAATCTGATGACAACCCACCAGTCCTGGCACAAGCACATCGAACCACTTCACTCCGCAAAAACGTAAAGCAGCAGGTGGGTCTTTTTCTTGGAATTCAACTCAGAGGGTCCCGTGTAGATGTAGGTGATTTCAAGTTCGGGATGTTCTTCCCTGAACGATGCGATGGTCGCTTCCAACACCCGTTTGTCCGCAAGAAATGGAAAATCGAATTTGTACACACCCTCGACCACTTCCGTCCCGCGAACCGGTGCCTCTGCGTTGGAAAATGTCCTGCTGGAAAAGCCCGACACGGATACGCAAACGACCAAAGTCAAAGCACTCCCGAGCGCCACAGCTCGCCTAAGCATTTCCTTCTGGGGAAGTGCACGCTTTTCATCGGGGTCCGGATGCAAGGCATGAAACCCCCACCAGGCACCGATGAGGACCATCCAAAACAGGCTGTGCTCGAGCAATTGAAAACGGTCGCCAAAAATTTGGTCAGCAATTGAAAATAGGGTGAACAAAATCAGGGACGTCAGAATCGCCCTGAAAAACCACCAGTCGGTCGCTTCCTCATAGCACTGCAGGTGTCTCACCATGGCGGCAACGTAAAACGAGAAGTTGACCGCTTCCAATCCACTCACCACTGCGAGGGCGAGCGTCGCAAACAAGGGATCGTTCAGTCCCAATGAACCGAAGAATTTGACAAAGAGGGCAAAGAAATCTTTTCCTACCCACAGAAAATGGACGTCGGGAATGATTTTGTCCAAAACGCTCAGCCCCCAGAAAAGCGTCCAAAACGATAGAATCGATGTTCGAAGAATCCTGCGCTCATTCATGGGTTGAAGCTTCATCTGAGTTTACCACCACCCGATTCTTGGTCGCGATGTAGAAAATGAGGCCATCCGCCTTCTTCAAGCGCAGCGGATTGGGCGCTGTGTAGATGTGGTCAATGGACTTATCCGGATGCGCGCGCTTAAAATTCGCCAGCGTCGCCTCGAACACCTGGCTCCCGCCCAGAAACGGAAAGGCAACCTTGAACAAATCCTCTCCAACAGGCTCGGCTTCAAGCGCAGCCGTACGACGGTAAAAGAAATCCGTGTTGTACTTGAAAACGGATGCCGTCGTCACCACCACGAGGGCGCCGGCCAATGCGGCCACACTTCTACCCCATTTGGAGCGTCCAGATCGCAGGGCATGCTCCAGAGTAGACTGGCTGCCCATGCCTCCCAGCCGAACGTACACCCCCCACGAAGCAAGCGTAACAAACCAAAAGAGGGTGTGTTCCAACAGCTCAAATCGATCGCCAAACAGGTGGTCGCCAATGGAAAAAAACGTGAAGGTCACCAAGGTGATCACAATGCCGATAAAACACCAGGACCTGGCTTCATTCACACGTCGAGCGACGAAATTCCACAATGCTCCAGCAAAAAAAACAAGGGCGAACACCTCCAATGCTGCCGCAACATACAGCGCCGCGTCAGCGATCAGTGGCGATTCCAATCCCGCCGAGGCAAAATACTTTTGGAACTGCGCAAACCGATCCCGTCCAACCCACAAAAACGTGCTTCCCCCGATGGCTTTATCCACGACATTGAATAACCAGAAGCAGGTCCAGAAAACCAGAATTACACCCCGCACGAGCCGCTCCTGCGTCCACGCGTCTGAATCTCCGAGTCCCTTCATACGGGGAAGAAACTAAATTCTTGCCGATTACCGACGAAGAAGAAAGGAATTATTCCCTGCACACCTGACGACAAATGAACTCAGCTCAGCAAGCGTTCCCGAATCTCTGTCCTCTCCAGATCGCACGTTCCCCAGCGCTTAGACAGATTTATGCGTTGCCTTGCAACCCAACGGTAGCCAAATCCAGGTGTACAAGCAAGGAGCCAACGATAGGGCCACCGCAAATAAGGCGCCAAAGCCCTCACGGCAGAAGCACCAACCTTGCACTTCGTTCCGGACCTGAAGACCAGGCCTTCTAAAGGTGGAGTTCGTACTTCTTCGGGGAGTGCATCGGAAGCTAAATCACTTTGTAAGGAGGCAAAATAAAGCTTTGACCTCCCATTGACAGATCGTTCATGCCGAACCAACCACTTCACGCTTCGTTGGCATAGCCCACAAGGACCATCAAAAAAAACAATGGGTATGTTTTCAGGATTCATCAGGATGGCGCATACGTAATGGCAAGGCGGATGTTGACCCCATCAGCCGGAAGAATCCCGGGGCCGGGATATGCCAATGCCCTTCTCGTGTAATACCTCGAATCAGTCAGGTTATTCACCTTCAGTCCCAGAGAGAAGTCGCCTTGGCCAAATTGTCGTTCAAGCCCAACGTCGAGAATAGCATATGCAGGAATCTCTCCATACACTGCAGTTGGCGTATATTCTGCATTTGTCGCATCCGTGAATTGCTTTCCGGTGAGGGCCCCATGCAGTTGCACTTTCCATTTGTTCTTCTCCAGCCTGACCGTACCCCTACACGTGTAGTCTGGAACAAACTCTAGTTCATTCCCTTCAATCGGTGAATCCCCTGCGATGTACACTCCGCGGGCTACTCCAAAACTCCCACCACAATAGAGCAGTGCATCATTGATCACGAACTGTTTGGATACGGATAACTCCACGCCCAGAGTGCGCGCATCATTCAAGTTCTTTCGCAGGAATATCGCCTTTTGAAAAATCGGCGGTGGAGCAGGGACAATTGCCGGTATCAGGCCAATTCTTTCTTTGTAGAGTAGGCAATATGCACTGAAATCCACTTGGAAACTTTCGGTTCTTTTTCGGATTCCAAGATCAAAATTGGCTCCAAATTCGTCGCGAATGTCCGGATCGACGACAACACCTAAACCTGTCAATTGAATATCAGAAAAATTTATAGCACGGAAGTTTCTCACCGCGTTTCCGTAGACTTCAGCAGAGCCTTCTTTCCACGAAAAACCGATGCCAGGAAGAAAGACGACTCTGTTCCGAGCATCACTTGTTCTGAAAATAGAATCTTCCAAAAAGTTCCCATTTAAATCGGTTGCAACAGCTCGATACTCCCCATCCATTGAGGTTCTTATCCGCTCGCAGCGGATGCCTGGAGTAAGCGAAAATCGGGGTGATGCACCGATGATGCCTTGCGCAAACAAGGACTCCTGAAAATTAGGAAAATTGGTATCGCTGCTTTCGCCAACGAGTGATTCGATAAATGTGAAATTCGAGTCCTCCGAATCGTTTGCCCAGCCTTGACGCATCCGATTATCGCCCCTCAGCCCTTGACTTCCAATCAACAAAGCATTTAATCTACCGCTAACATTGCTCTTCCAACTTCTAGTTCCTCTTATATCCCACGAAATTGAATTAAAATTTGCCGTTATCAAACCTCGCTCTCCCCCGAGGTCTATGCGATCTGGTGTGCCTAAAAAACCCACTGAGTTTCGGTTTGCAATAACCGCACTGACATCCGTATTCAGCTTCCATGAGCTTGTCGCTTGATAGTCCACTCCTATTCCCCCAACCAACCAATCAACGCTGAACCAATTTCTGTTCCTAGTGCTCAAACGAGGGCTTGAAGCAAATAAAGCCTCCGTCAAACCGCCTGGCTGTTGCTCCACCCGCGTCATGTATGATAGATGCTCTCGAACCGTCAAGGCATCGCCGATACTTTGCACCCCATTCATATGAACAGTAGTGCTGTTGAACCGTCCATTGCTTCGCCAGCCCGTACCTGTTTTGTTATCGACGGCGAGAAAAAGACCCGACTCGGTAGAAGTAGGGAGTGAGGCTTGCAGCGCAAAATGTTGGTTACCTCTGTATTCTTCATCCTCGGGGAGGTAGGCTGTTAAGGATAAGAGGCTTTCCAAATGGACCTCATCCTTACCGTCCCAGCGCTTCATTTGAAAATTCACTAAGCCCCCAAGTTGAGAGCCATATTGAAGTGCCGCTGCACCTGAAACAAGCGATATGGCATCGACCATTTGCAAGGGTGGGGTATAGTATGCTTCTGGATAGCCTAATGGATCAGCCGCAATTGGCACGCCGTCTTGTCGAATGCTCAAATACGCGGATCGATTTGGACTCAATCCGCGAACACCAATACCCAGTTGGAGCCCAGCCGCGTCGCTCTCCCAAATGTTGGCTCCCGGAATGGCCGAAAATACATTTCTGGCCTGGACCTCACCGGGTACAGCGAGTGACGCTTCCGGTCGAATCGCCAAACTCTTCATCCCACGGTATAGCCCTCCATTGGAAAGCGATGGTAGCCACTCAGTCGGACCACGCTTCGATTCAACCAATGCCTGATCTACCGTGACCGCCAATTCACTCAATACAATCACTAAAACCGAATCGGACGGCCCATCAACTAAAATTTTTGCGGTCATGTAACCGACAGCGGCAACCGTCAGATCCACAGGGTACCCCTCAGATTCAATCAAAAAAGTACCGTCATCCGCTCCAGAGAAGACGCCTGTGGCAGATGGAGTGCTCCACACGATGTTTCCAGACGGAACAGGGGAATTGTCCGAGGCGACTACGATGCCGCGAAGCGCTTGTCCAAATAAGGAAGATGACCAGAGGACCATGCAAGACAGCGCCAAATATTTTCCCCTCATCAAACCCTCACCACCCTCTTTCATTTCGTACATTTTCTCGCATTCTGTCCCATTCTGCAGGCCGAATCACAGAGTCCATCGGTAATACGTAAGTGCGCGGAGCCCAGCTCGAAACAGGGGCTGATAAATCTTCAAATGGATCAACGTACATCTGTGACCGCCTGCCATTCATCGAGACCCATACCTCCGCGCGAATCCGTTCCTCACCCTCATTTGTAGCCGCTATTTTTCGGGCAACTTGACGCAAAAGATCGGGCTGGGTGGCCGTCATTTTAACTTGGTTAGGCGTCAAAATGGTGTCGAGCTCAAAAATCCGCTCAACTCCGGACTCTTCTTGAAGAAAAAAGGTCGCCATCCCTGACTTTTCCATCAACATTACTCGCCATCCAAATCGATAGCCTGTTTCGTGCCAAAACAGATTCCCCGGATAAAAGAGGTGCCGCCAAGGGAATATCACTTGGAAAATAAACAACGCACCGACAACCACAAATTGCCAGCCGAATCTTGCATTAAAAGCTACTTCAGTAGCTGAGATTCTGGCAAGCGGCAATCCGAGACGATTCCAAAGGGAATGATGCCAATCGTCATGGAAGAACACCGTCGTCGACAAGATCATTACCCATGGAAAAATCCCGATTGGAAAGAGCACCCATGTCAAAACGTGAAAGACAACCAATATTGGATAAAACCACGGTCGCAACTTGTTGCTAAAGAGGGCAAATGGAGCGAGCAGGTCGAATGCAGCTCCTGCCCAGCTGAATGCGTATGCAATCCATCGCTCCGCTAACAAGGGCCCAATCACGGGGATACTGCTGTGCTGAGGCAACCAAATGGACAAGGGAAGCGCATCTACTAACCAGTCTGTGTTCAACTTGGCCAGCCCCGCATAAAAGTACACCAAAGCTAGCAGGCCTTGAAAAGCCCACTTCATAAAAAGAGGAACCAAAGGGCGGTCCGATCGAGTGGGAATAAGGACGAGCAACAAAGCCACAAGCGAAACGAAATAGTAATGGTTGAGGTAATTGCACTTATCTAATAACTCAACGTATGTGAAGCAGATGAAAAACATGAACGCCCCTACTCTGGCCAAGCGATCAAAAAACATCAAACACGAACCGAAAATCATTCCTGAAAAGAGAAGAATGGCTCCCGCCACATTTGGACGAGGGAGCCATTCAAATCCATCAAAAGGAAACAGCCAATTCGGCTGCAAAATCTGCGTGTCAATCCAGCCGTATCCGATGAAACGGATCGTACTGCAGAGGGTCAGAACTGCAAATAGTCTCCTTAACGTTACGAGTGGGGCAACTGAAACCAGTCTAGTCACCGTCTGTATCTTGATACGTAACCAGAACACCGAGCGCAGACATCATATCTACTTTCAAGAGAATGACCAACGCCTGCAACTCGCTGTAAACATCGAGGGCAGCGGGTTGGTTCGTAACAACATACTCGGACAAGGGGTTCTCCAGTGTGAGTACTGCCGCTTGAGCCGCAGCCAACTGAGCTTTTATCTCCGCATCCAACTCGGTTCCATAGGATACGTCGCCTAAAGATTGGAGATAATCGTCGAGGCCAACTCCCTCTCCCCCCAAATAAATCCGCTCTGTTGCCAACATGGCC
>CALGDB010000296.1 GCA_937884175.1 uncultured Flavobacteriales bacterium | reverse complement strand
TGCACGCCTCGTTGTACTCCTCGATGGTCAATTTGACCCCAATATCCTCTTTGGTGATGCCGAGTTCCTTTTCCACACCCAGCTCCACGGGCAGGCCGTGGGTGTCCCATCCCGCTTTTCGTTCGACGCGGTACCCCCTCAGGGTGTGAAATCGGCAAAAAATATCTTTGATGGATCGGGCCATCACGTGGTGGATACCTGGCTTCCCATTAGCGGAAGGCGGCCCCTCGAAGAACACGTACGGCCGATCGGCAGAACGCGTCTCAATGCTCTTCTGGAACGTCCCATCCTGTTCCCATCTGGCGAGGATGTCGTCAGCAATCTTGGGAAGGTTCAGGGAGCCGCGTTCAGGGAAGTTTGGTTGCGTTGCAGAATCGCTCATTCGGAATGAAATCGGGTCGTTTTACTCAAAGGCGCGAAGATAACAACGGCTCGGCCATCGAAGACCTCCAATCCCTTGATTTAACTACACTTGGCTCAGCTTAAGCATGTTGGTCCTGCCCGCATCGGCAATGGGCATGCTCGCCAAGTGAACCACAAAGTCGCCATCGGTGACGGCACCCATTTTGGTCAATTCAAATTTGATGTCAGCGATGGTGTGGTCCGTACTCACCATTTTCAAGTAAGGGAATGCCGAAACACCCCACACGAGGGACATCTGCGCCAACACCCGCTTGTTCGCGGTGAACATGAAAATGTGGGCCTTGGGGCGCTGGCTCGAAACATGCACCGCGGTGTATCCCGAAAAGGTCATGGTCACAATGGCCGTTGCGTTGACGCGCTTCGCCAACCTGCAAGCATTGTAGCACATGCTATCACTGATAAAACGATCGTCTTCAGGACTTAACGGCGGCCGTTCATGGTAGTACATGCGGTCCTGGCCCTCCATCGATTCAATGATGTCCGTCATGGCCGTCACCGCTTCAACTGGGTAGGCACCTACCGATGTTTCTGCGCTGAGCATCACGGCATCTGCGCCGTCCAAAACGGCGTTGGCCACGTCGTTAACTTCAGCTCGCGTGGGAACTGATGCCTCGATCATCGACTCCATCATCTGAGTCGCAACGATCACCGGCTTGCCCATGTGCATGCAACGCCGTATGATGTCCTTTTGGACCAATGGCACTTCCTGCTTGGGAATCTCCACCCCCAAGTCCCCGCGGGCAATCATTACCGCATCGGTCTCCTCGAGGATACCATCGAGGTCTGCCAGCGCTTCGGGTTTCTCAATCTTAGCAATGATTCGGGTGTGCTTGCCCTCCGCCTCGATGCGCTCGCGGAGTTCCACAATGTCTTGGGCGTTGCGCACAAACGACAGGCCGATCCAATCCACATCTTGCTCCAAGGCATACGCCAAATCCACCGCGTCCTTTTCTGTGATGCAGGGCAATGAGATGGCGGTGGATGGCAAGTTGATTCCTTTCCGAGGTTTCAGCACACCACCGTGAACCACCTCGCATCGCACCTCACCTTTCCCATCCGTTTCCAACACGCACAATTCAAGTTTGCCATCGTCCATGAGGACACGCTCCCCTGCTTTAACATCCCGGGCAAATTTCATGTAATTCGTGTAAACGACGCCGGATGTTCCAACCTCGCTACCCGTGCGTATGACACATTCTTCCCCTTGCACCAGATCAATTTGCCCACCTTCCAATTCACCAATGCGTAGCTTGGGGCCCTGCAAATCAGCCAGTAATGCCGTGTGGGTTCCCAATTTCTCATCCACCTTTCGGACGTTGGCAATGGTCTGCCCGTGAATGGCATGCTCGCCGTGGGAAAAGTTCAGGCGTGCCACGTTCATTCCGGCTTGAATCAGCGCTTCCAGCCGCTCCTCCGTGTTGGAGGCCGGGCCCATAGTGGCTACAATTTTCGTTCGTTTCATCGTTTCAATTCTTCAGTCCTCCATTTCTGAGGTTAAGTCCAACAAGGCGAGGTGCTCAATGGCGCCCGACTCAAGTGGATCGAGTTGGAGGGTGTAATTGACCCCCCGAATGGATCGAATGCGCTTCATGGCCTCCGCCATCACGTCCACATCATCCATGGCCTGCACGAGGTAGTCCATTTCCGCTCCACCCTTAAACCGCGCAATCATGCCGTTTGGGGCCTTGTTTTCAATGACATAACATGTTTGTGAGCCGTGACTTGAGACGTTCTCGTATCGGTAAACTGCATGCTCCGAATGCCCTTTGCGCTGTTGGATTTCAAGCATTTTGAAAAACTCCAACCGCCACTCTAGGTGCTGGTTCAGTTCCCACGCCAACCGATGCGGTGGCAGGTGGCTGCTCAGCCCCAAAAGTTCAAAATCACACGCGTCAGCGAAGTCTTCGTTAAGCCACTGCATTTCACGCGAATATACCGCGCCGCTCAGAATTACAGCGGTTTTTCATGCCATTCTCCGCGTTCCAAGGCGACACGCGCCGCTTCCTGTTCCGCCTCTTTTTTGGACGAGCCTGAGCCTACTGCAACCGGCTCATTATCCACCATCAATACCACCTCATGAACACCTTGTGCCTTTCCAGCGGTTTCTTGCGCTTTTTTCTCTTCATAGCGCAACACCTTGCCTTCTACTTGGGCCCAATGGTACAGACTGGATTTGAAGTCCCCGGTGGCTTCCATCGCCTCTTCTGCGCCGTAACGCATCAGTATGGACGAGGCGAGCGCACGGGTCTTTTTGTAACCGTGATCAAGGTAAATGGCACCGATCAATGCTTCCAGCGCATTGCCAACGACGGTGCTCGGTAGCGGACGCTGCGTGATGGTCGTTTGAATGTAATCACCAAGTCCCATGGCCTCACCTATCCGGTTGAGTGATTTGCGGCTCACAAGGTTGGAGCGTTTTTGAGTCAACGGCCCCTCGTCTTGGTGGGGATAGCGAAAAAAGACAAGCTCCGCAGCCACAGCGCCGAGAATGGAATCACCGAGAAACTCCAACCGTTCATTGGACTGTTCCCCGGACTCGAGTTCAGCCATCACCGAACCGTGGGTCATCGCCTGTTTGTACCACGCGCCATTCCTTACGCGAATGCCAAACTCGGTTTTAACGAATTGACGAAATTCAGGTGAAACGCCCCCTCGGATCCAGTGGTTGGCCCAGCTTCGGTTGCGCAACAATCCCAAGGAAAGAATCAGTCAAGGGCTTTGAACAGGACCGAGGCATTGTGCCCGCCAAACCCGAAGGTGTTGGAGAGGGCCGCCCGAACCGTGCGCTCCTGAGCTTTGTTGAACGTGAAGTTCAATTTAGGGTCGAGCGCCTCGTCGGCGTATTCAAAGTTGATGGTTGGCGGTACAATGCCATGCTTGATGGCAAGAATGCAGGCAATACCTTCGATGGCTCCCGCAGCGCCCAATAAGTGGCCCGTCATGGATTTAGTCGAGCTGATGTTTAGATCGTACGCGTGGTCCCCAAAAACGCCTTGAATGGCCTTGGTTTCCGCAACGTCTCCTAGCGGAGTGGACGTGCCGTGTACGTTCACGTAGTCCACTTCTTCTGGTTTCATGCCCGCATCGTCCAACGCGGATTTCATGACGTTCAATGCACCGAGTCCTTCGGGATGAGGCGCCGTGATGTGGTGTGCATCAGCACTCATGCCTCCGCCCACCATCTCGCAGTAAATCGTTGCACCACGTGCGACTGCGTGCTCGTATTCTTCCAAGATGATAGCGCCACCTCCTTCACCGAGCACGAATCCATCCCGGGTAGAATCAAACGGACGGGAGGCCTTGGCTGGTTCATCGTTGCGCGTGGAAAGTGCCTTTAAGGCATTGAATCCACCGATTCCGCCTTCGGTTACCGCTGCCTCCGAACCTCCGGTCACCATGACATCTGCCTTGCCCAAGCGGATGTAGTTGAATGCATCAATCATTGCGTTGGTGCCACTTGCGCAGGCCGAAACCGTGCAGAAGTTGGGACCGCGGTATCCGTGGCGCATGCTGATGTGACCGGCCGCGATATCCGAAATCATCATGGGAATGAAGAACGGACTGAAACGCGGGATGCCTTCGCCGCGGTGAAAATTCAGGGCTTCGTTCATGAAGGTTTGGAATCCTCCAATCCCGGAACCCCAAATGACACCTGCGCGGTCGGGATCCACTGGGGAATCGTCCCCTTCAAGGCCCGCATCCTTTAAGGCTTGATCGGAACAGACAACGGCGTACTGGGCGAACAGGTCCATCTTCCTAGATGATTTTCGATCGAGGAATTCAGATACGTCCCAATCTTTCACCTCGCAGGCAAACTGCGTTTTAAAATTTGTCGCATCAAACTTGGTGATGGGAGCGGCACCGCTCTCACCATTTACCAAGCTTTTCCAATACGTTGGTATGTCATTTCCAAGGGGCGTAATCGCCCCTAAGCCGGTAACAACAACCCTTTTGAGCTCCATGGAGCCAGGATTATTTCGCGTTCTCGGTAATGTAGTCGACCGCCTGTCCTACGGTGCTAATTTTTTCAGCTTGGTCATCCGGGATGGCGATGTTGAACTCCTTTTCGAACTCCATGATGAGTTCTACAGTGTCCAAAGAATCCGCTCCCAAATCGTTGGTGAAGCTTGCAGACAAGTTAACTTCTCCTGCATCAACTCCCAACTTATCGACGATAATCGCCGTGACTTTTTCTTGAATATCAGACATTACTTAGCTGTTTCTCGGGGCGCAAAGTAACCACATCGAAGTGGAACCTCCGCTGTTTTCTGAAAACTTTTATCGAATTCGGGTATTAATGAGCTTCTTCAGGTCCATGCACAGTTGCCAGCTCATTCCAGTCTTTTCGCTGAATATCAGGCACTTGACACCCTTTCGCAGGGTAACCAATGGGAATGAGTAAAAATGCCTTTTCGTAAGCGGGACGGTCCAATATCTCCGCCAAAAAGCCCATCGGAGAAGGCGTGTGCGTTAACGTCGCGATGCCGCACTCATGCAAGGCAGAGAGCAGCATGCCGCTGGCAATACCAACCGACTCTTGGACGTAATAATTCTGGGACTTCCCGGAGACGGAAGCAGCATCTGGCGTCCAGGATTGGCGAAACACCACGATGAGCGCCGGCGCATCTTCGAGGTGGGGCTTGACGTGGTCCGTACCAAAGGGCTTCAGGTCGTACATCCACGCATCGTTCATACGTCCGTGGTAATTCTCGTACTCCTCTTTTTCGGCAGCTACGCGAATGCACTTCTTCAGGTCCGGATTGGTTACCAGACAAAAGTGCCACGGCTGCTTGTGGGCGCCAGAGGGCGCTGTCCCTGCCGCCTGGATGCACCTACGGACCACATCCAATGGCAACGGTTCCGTTGAAAAATGACGGACTGTCCGGCGCGCACTAAACCGTTCAAACATACGGTCGGCTGTTTTACGCATCTCCTCCTCCGTGAGGCGATCGAACTTCAACGGAATGTGCGGGGCATTTTCCACGCGCCTCAGACCGTTTTGCGGATTTTTCGCATCAAATCGCTGGCGAACACAAAGTCCTCCAATTCCTTCACTCCTCCTTGAAGCAATTCTTCTCGGCTGCCGTGCCAGCAAATGCTACCTTGGTGGACAAAATGAATGGTATCGCTCGCCTCCATGACGCTATTCATATCGTGCGATACAACGACCGTGGTGATTTGGTATTCCTGCGTGATGTCGGAAATGAGATTGTCGA
>CALGDB010000295.1 GCA_937884175.1 uncultured Flavobacteriales bacterium | reverse complement strand
CGAACGAACTTACAGCCGCTGACCTACTCGGAAACTCCAATTTCCCTGCGATTTCTTTCGGAGGTTACCGCGGGCTGAGTCGCTCGGTACAGCCAACGTTGGAGGAGTTAAAGGAAGACATGAAAATCCTCAACGCTATGGGCATCCGATTCTTGCGAACGTACAATGTGCAGCTCCCGCATGCCAGCAACGTGGTCAAGGCGATTCATGAATTGAAGGAAGAGGACAGCAACTTCGAGATGCACGTGATGCTCGGAGCGTGGATTGATTGTGCCGGGGCATGGACGGATTCACCAGATCACAGCGGGGAGGACGCGGAAGCCAATGCACAAGAAATTGAACGCGCCGTCGCACTGGCTGCACAATTTCCAGACATTGTAAAGGTCATCGCTGTTGGCAATGAAGCGATGGTGCACTGGGCGGCGTCCTATTTTGTGGCCCCAGGCGTGATCCTCCGTTGGGTGAACTACTTGCAAGAGTTGAAAGCCGACGGAACCTTACCTGCTGACGTTTGGATTACCAGCTCGGACAACTTTGCCTCTTGGGGCGGCGGCGGTGCAGAATACCACAATGAAGATTTGAATGCGCTGATCAAGGCGGTTGATTATGTGTCGATGCACACCTATCCGTTCCATGACACGCATTACAACCCTGTGTTTTGGAGTGGTGAAGCCATGCGTGGAGAAGAAGTGAGCAAAGGAAACAATGGCGATGTAGAAAACGCAATGGCTCGGGCAGTCGCCTACAGCCAAAATCAATACGCTCAAGTCGTGGCGTATGTGCAAAGCATCGATGAGGACAAACCTGTCCACATTGGCGAAACGGGTTGGGCGAGCATCAGCGACGGATTCTACGGCCCAGAGGGGTCAAGGGCCGCAGACGAATACAAGCAAGCGTTGTTTTACCAAGGGATGCGCGATTGGACCCAAAATGCGGACATCAGTTGCTTCTACTTTGAGGCGTTTGATGAGCCTTGGAAAAGCGCTGCCAATCCCACTGATTCTGAAAATCATTTTGGCCTGTTCACGGTCGACGGTGAGGCGAAATACGCCCTTTGGCCGTTGGTCAAGCACGGTGTGTTTGATGGGCTGACCCGCAATGGGCATCCCATTCAATGCTCGTATTCTGGGGAGACCGAGCTGCTGAATCGTCACGTCTTGCACGAGGCACATCATTGAATTAAGAATGAAAAGCTTTCGCCACATCGCATTTGCCTTAGCTACAAGTATCCTCATCACCGGTTTGCTTTCTTGTGGTTCGAAGGCGGATATAAAGGTTTGGACTGCTGACCAGCAGCTTCACACAATCGACGGCATCTACCGCATCAACGGCGTGTGCTACCATCCCATAGCAATCGGAGATTCCGTGCGAAGTTTTTCCACCTTGACTCAAGACCTGAGGCTCATGAACGAGTTGGGGGTCAACACCATCCGCGTCTATGAGCCCATTGCCTCAAAAGAGGTGCTCGATGAAATCAGCGAGGCGGGTGTGCGTGTCATCATGGGCTTCGGATACAACCAAGGCGGTACATTCGATATTCGTTCAGGAACGTTCATTGATTATGTCAAGAAATTCAAGGACCATCCCGCCATCTTGGTTTGGGAATTGGGCAACGAGTACAATTTCCATCCCGAGTGGTTCGGAGGTGACATCCAAACGTGGTACGATGCATTGTCAGCTGCCGTTGATGCCATTCACGCGGAAGACTTCAACCATCCAGTAGCCACCGCCCACGGCGAAGTGCCAGAAGTGGAGTTGCTCGCTGCAATTCCCAACATCGACCTTTGGGGACTCAACGTCTATCGCTGGGATGTATCGCACACCGCTGCCCTTGATTTTGCAGAACGCAGTGACAAGCCCATGTATTTCTCTGAAATTGGTGCCGACAGCTACATGTCGACGTCAGTGCTGGGTTACGCACAAGGGCCCAACGAACGGGCACAGGCCGATGCCACCCGAGCGCTATTGGCGCCGTTGTTTTCCGACTCGGTCCGTTGCGCCGGTGCCGCTGTTTTTTCCTTCACCGACGGCTGGTGGAAAGCAGGGCGAGCGGATGTGCAAGATGCAGGTGGACTGGCCCCTGAGAGCAGCGGTGTTCCCTACGACAGCGACGCCAACGAAGAACATTGGGGGCTGGTGGACATTCACCGACAGCCAAAAGTGGCATTTGATGTGGTCAAATCCTTTTTCAATGCGAACAGTCCCTCGAGCTTGAAGGAAGGTAAACTCCAAAAGGCAGTGTACGAATCCAGTCGGCAGGGTGGCCGGTTTCATCAAGTACCCGGGTCAGCGGTAGACCTTCGAAATGTCCCGCACCCTGAAGAAATTCAATTGCACGTACACACAGCTCGCCGTAAGCAAACCATCAACGGGTTTGGCGGGTCATTTACGGATGCGTCGGCCTTCCTCGTTCACCAATTAAGCCCAGCTCAACGAGCCAAAATCATCGAAGCGTATTTCGCGGAAGAAGGGGCGAAATACAGTTTGACCCGCACGCACATGAATTCGTGCGACTTCTCGCGGTTCCACTACAGCTGCGCAGAAGTGGAGGGCGACCTCGAGCTGAAGCATTTCAACATGGAACAGGACCATGAATTCTTGTTTCCCATGATCAAATTGGCCCAACAGGTTTCAAAAGACGGTTTCGAGCTGATTGCTTCACCGTGGACGGCTCCTCCTTGGATGAAAGACAACAACGCCTGGGTTGGAGGACGGCTGTTGAAGGAAATGCAGCCCACGTGGGCGCAGTTTTTCGTCAAGTATGCCCAGGAATGCCAGGAAAACGACATTCCGTTGTGGGGTTTTACGGTGGAGAATGAACCCCACGGCAATGGAAACAACTGGGAAAGCATGCTCTACACGCCGGACGAGATGACGGAATTCGTTCAGGAGCATTTGGGCCCAGCACTTGAGTCCAATGGTTTAGGACGCCTAAACGTTCTCGGCTACGACCAAAACCGAGCAGGTCTAAACGAGTGGACGGCTTCGATGTACCGGGATTCTGCCAGCGCGAAACACTTCGCAGGTGCGGCAGTGCACTGGTACGAGAGTACCTACGACTACTTCCCCGACGAATTGGACCGTGCGCATGCAGCGGCTCCGGAAAAGTTGCTGATCCAGACGGAGGGGTGTATCGATGCAGAAGTGCCCGTATGGCAAGACGACGACTGGTACTGGCGCAAAGAGGCGACCGACTGGGGATTCACATGGCGAGAGGAGGACAAGAAATACTTGCACCCCAAGTACTCTCCAGTGAACCGATACGCGCGAGACATTATTGGCTGCCTGAACCACTGGGTCAACGGTTGGGTGGATTGGAACATGGTGCTGGATCGTCAAGGAGGTCCCAATTGGTTCAAAAATTGGTGCATAGCGCCCGTGATTGTTGATCCGGAACAAGACGAAGTGTATTTCACGCCGCTGTATGACGTGATGTGCCATTTCAGTAAGTTCATCCGACCCGGGGCGACGGTCCTTGCTAGTGAGTGCGAAGACTCAGAGGTGATGGCCGTAGCCACTGAAAATGCGGATGGCACCTACGTAGTAGTTTGCTTCAATCCAAGTGAAACCGCACGCACTGTGCACATCGATGGTCTTTCTGAAGACGTTCGCATCGTTCTTGAAGCCCAATCGCTTCAAACGGTGGTTCTAACCCCATACGAAATCTGAAAATCAGTCCAACCATGTCATCTACTTCTTCGGTTCCAGCCTCAGCCGTTCCCATGGGGCAAAAGATTGCCTTCGGCTTTGGCATGTTGGCGAATCAGATGTTCCCCGCTGCATTGGGAGTGTTCATCATCGTCCTCGTTCAAGACTTGGGGTTTGCCGCCCTGTTGTGGGGCATCATTCAATTCCTTCCGCGCATTTTTGATGCGATTACCGACCCTGTCATGGGCTTCATATCGGACAACACCCGGTCCAAATGGGGCAGGCGCAGGCAGTACGTTTTCATTGGCGCCATCCTAATGGGCATTGCTTACGTGGCCATGTGGCAGCTGCACAAAGGCGATGGGGTAGCCTACAATTTCATCTACTTTCTCAGTTGGTCGTTGGTGTTTTACCTCGGACTGACCATTTTCAGTGTTCCTTACGTGGCCATGGGGTACGAAATCAGCGATGATTTCCACGAACGGACGAACATCATGGCGGTGGCGCAATTCATCGGTCAGTGGGCTTGGGTGGTGGCGCCTTGGTTCTGGGTCATCCTTTACGATCCTGCGTGGTTCCCAGAAGGAGCGGGCCAAGGAGTGAGGGACCTATCCATTTGGGTGGCCATTCCTTGCACCATTTTCGCCTTGATTCCGGCCATCTTCATCAAGAGTAAATCCACACTCGATCGGGATGACTTTGTTCCCATCAGTGCTGGGCGTGTGGTCACAAGCATCAAGGACATATTCACAGGTGCGTTTGAGGCCTTTCGCATTAAACAGTTTCGGCAGATAGCTGGGGCTACCTTCCTGATATTCAACTCGTTCAATGTCATAGCAGCCTTCACTTTTTTGATTATCGTCCACTATATGTTCAACAGCGATCCGGCCAGTGCAGGCACTTGGCCAGCTATGCACGGTTCGGTAGGTGCGTTGATCACGACATTCCTCGTCATACCAGTGGTTACCTTTATGTCCAAGAAGCTCGGCAAGAAAAAGGCTTTCATGGTGTCGCAGTTTATTTCAATCTTAGGCTACGTGCTGTTTTGGTTCCTCTTCATACCGGGCAAACCATACTTGTTTCTTTTTGCCCTGCCATTCCACTCCTTTGGAATTGGTGGCCTGTTTACCATCAT
>CALGDB010000294.1 GCA_937884175.1 uncultured Flavobacteriales bacterium | reverse complement strand
ACCACGCCGCATTCAATCCGCCCTTATTTCCGTCTTTCACAAAGAAGGCCTGGAGCCCATCGTCGAGCAGCTCAAGCGCCTCGGTGTGACCATCTACTCCACTGGTGGAACGCAAAAAGCGGTGGAAGCGATGGGAGCCGAAGTTGTACCGGTTGAATCGATCACGGATTACCCTTCCATTTTAGGTGGTCGGGTGAAGACCTTGCACCCCAAGGTGTTTGGAGGGATCCTAAACCGACGCGATTTCGCCGAAGACGTGGCCCACATGGAGGAGTACGAGCTGCCTCACATAGACCTCGTCATAGTCGACCTCTACCCCTTTGAGGCCACCGTTGCACAAGGCGGAACGCACCAGCAGATCATCGAGAAGATTGACATCGGGGGCATTTCCCTGATCCGTGCGGCGGCGAAAAACTTCGAAGACGTGGTCATTGTCCCCAGTCAGGACGACTATGGCACGTTGTTGGACTTGCTCGAAAACGAAGAAGGCGTCACCACACGGGAAGAGCGTCAAGTCCTCGCTACACGCGCCTTCCGAATCAGCTCACATTACGACACCCGCATCCACGAATGGATGCATGGCGGTGCCAGTGTGGAGCAATTGAACCTCTCCGAAATTACCTCGAAGTCATTGCGCTACGGAGAAAACCCGCACCAGCCAGGCCGGTTCTTCGGCGACCTCGACGCACTGTTCGATCAGTTGAATGGGAAGGCTTTGTCATACAACAACTTGCTCGATGTTGACGCGGCGGTGCAGTTGATGCGCGAATTCCAATCCGACGACCCCACCTTTGCCGTGCTAAAGCACAACAACGCTTGTGGACTTGCCGCGCGGCCAACCGTATTGGAAGCATGGACTGACGCCTTGGCCGGCGATCCCGTATCGGCGTTTGGAGGCGTCCTCATTTGCAACAGCCCCATCGACAAAGCCACGGCCGAAGCCATGCATGAATTGTTCTTCGAAGTGGCCATTGCACCGGCTTATGATACAGATGCGCTCGAAGTCCTCAAGCAAAAGAAGAACCGAATTCTGCTGGTGCAGAAGCCATGCAGCACCCCGAATGTGACTGTGCGGAGCGCGCTGAATGGCTACTTGGTTCAATCCCCGGATGCCAAGATGGAAGACACAGTAGACTTGAACTTGGTGACCAAAACTGCGGGGACAGCGAGCGAGCAAGAAGACCTCATTTTCGCCATGAAAATTGCGAAGCACACCCGCTCGAATACGATTGTCTTCGCCAAAAATAGGCAACTTTTTGGCAGCGGAACGGGACAGACAAGTCGCGTCGATGCATTGAAGCAAGCGGTGGTGAAGGCCAAAAGCTTCGGGTTCGACCTGAACGGTGCGGTCATGGCTTCCGATGCGTTCTTCCCTTTCCCCGATTGCGTTGAACTGGCCGATGAAGCCGGTATCAAAGCGGTGATCCAGCCTGGGGGGTCAGTCAAAGACCAGCTGAGCATCGATTACTGCGACGAACATGGCCTCGCCATGTACATGACAGGCGTGCGGCATTTTCGTCACTGATTTTAGTTGTTTTTGATGCCTCTTAAGGGCCTCAGAAAGCCTGAGAATTTGTGAAAAATTCAATGGGTTTTGCGGAGGGCGCTTTGCTATATTTGAGTGTTCACTTCGTCTTGTTCTCCACACACTTGAAGCCCATGGGTTTGTTCAATTTTTTCATGCAAGAGATCGCCATCGATCTCGGTACCGCTAACACCATCATCTACTTTGAGGACAAGGTGGTCGTTGATGAACCCAGCATTGTGGCCAAGGACCGCGGAACTGACCGCGTAGTCGCCATAGGTCGTTTGGCGCAGCAGATGCACGGCAAGACCCACAAAAACATCGAGACTATTCGTCCTTTGAAGGACGGCGTAATCGCCGATTTCCAAGCGGCCGAAGAGATGATCAAGGGCATGATCAAAATGATCAACAGCCGGAAGTCATGGTTCAACCCTTCGCTTCGTATGGTTATCTGTATCCCATCGGGCATCACCGAAGTGGAAAAGCGCGCAGTTGGGGATAGCGCCGAGCACGCTGGAGGAAAAGACGTTTACCTCATCCACGAACCCATGGCTGCAGCCATCGGAATCGGCATCGACGTCGAAGAACCCATGGGTAATATGATAATCGACATCGGAGGGGGTACGTCAGAAATCGCTGTGATTGCATTGGGAGGCATTGTCACAGACAAGAACATCCGCGTCGCAGGGGACGAATTCACCTCCGACATCGAGGAATACATGCGCCGTCAGCACAACATCCTCATCGGAGAGCGCACTGCCGAGCAAATCAAAATCGAAGTCGGTGCCGCCACGGCAGACCTCGATAACCCCCCGGAGGATTACCCGGTACGAGGGCGGGACTTGATGACAGGCATCCCCAAAGAGATCCTCGTATCGTATGTAGAGATTGCGCAGGCGTTGGATAAGAGCATCTCGAAAATCGAAGAAGCGATCCACAGCGCATTGGAGCAGACACCGCCTGAACTGTCTGCAGACATCTATAAAACGGGCATCTACCTCGCTGGAGGGGGCGCATTGCTCCGGGGCTTGGACAAACGCATTTCCGCCAAGACCAAGCTGCCCGTTCACGTCGCTGACGACCCCTTGCACGCGGTGGCCAAAGGCACAGCGATTGCCCTCAAAAACATCGACCGCTTCACGTTCCTGATGCGCAACTAATTCCAATAGGAAGCGGATGCGAAACCTCTGGAACCTCTTCGTTCAATACCACGTTGCCTTGGTTTTCGTGATTTTCCAGGGCATTGCACTGACATGGTTTGTCGGGAGCCACGGGTACTCACGCGGCAAGTGGGTGCAACGTTCTTTGGAATGGCAGGGGAAATGGGACCAGCGCATCAGCCAATGGAACCGCCTGACCGAATTGGACGACCTCAACCGCGAATTGCTCGCCGAAAACGCCACCCTCCGCGCCGAATTGCACAGCGCTCGCGGGGATGCTATTCAAAGCACTT
>CALGDB010000293.1 GCA_937884175.1 uncultured Flavobacteriales bacterium | reverse complement strand
CACAGTAGAGGCCAGAGCAGCCAAATCCCCCAACAATCCTGTCGGGTCTGTGATGCCCGCCAAGGTCATTGGGGCACTACCATCTCCCACGATAACACCATTGATACTCACGTTGGGGTTCACACCACCATCTGCTTCACATCCTGCAGCAAATGCCTCATTTTCCGTACCCGTGACAGTCAAACCAACAAGCCAAACGTTGTCAGATCCTGTTGGGATGGTAGATGTTTCGAGGTAATCGCAAGAACCGTCATCGGTTTGTGCCAAATTGTCGTAGTTACAAGCCATGGGGTCGGTGCAACCTGGTGCAATGGCGTTACCTGCACAGTCAAATCCAGCATCAGCATAAGTGCAAGAGCCATCGTCGGAAGTGGCCAAGGTGTTGTAGTTGCAAGCCTCAGCGTCGGTGCAACCCGGTCCTGGCTCAGCGAGTTCAAGCAGACCTGCCAAACGGGGTGCAGAGTATCCAATAATTGTATCACAATAAGCCCGACCTTCGAGAGGACCCATATTTGGATTTAGTGTAAGCTGCGTAGCGGCAATAGATGTGCCATTTGCAGCGTCCACCATTTCAGTCGTTGCCACATCCCACCATTGCCATGGTGCGCCGTCAAAAGGCTGAGTGGGTTGACCATTTACGTAATCGTTGAGAACTGGGTAAAGACCATCCATACCCAAGTTACCATTCGCTATCGCTTGAGCGGAAAACGCATCTGTCAATCCGAGGCCCTGGTACATTGCGTTATTATTTGGGGCGGCCTGAGCGTTAATTTCCGAGTGAATATCGAAGGCTCCGCTAGCTTCGACGACATTTTCGTTAGTGGTTGGCACAACAACAACGGCAGTTGTGTAGGGAGCAAATTGATCGGCCGGACATTGGAAACTGATCATCGCAGGGTCACCGGCGTCAAGCCAGTTCAAGTCTCCCAAGGCGCCTCCCAAATTAATTTGGAATTGAACGTCGCTACTGTAACCCACATGGTTGGCAATGCAGAGCTGCACCGGATCGGGCCCAAAAACGCCTGCTGGTGCAAATCCATCTGAGGTTCCTTCTGGGTTGCCATTTACGGCTTCAATTACCATGGGAATGTAGTCCGACTGACCAGGAGTACCTGTCCAAAATTTGGCAATTGGAGCTCCATTGTCGTCCAAAATGATATCGTTGTAGTCGCTAATGGTAGATGCAGCATAGCTAACGTAACCACCAGTACCTTCACCAAGGTAACCAATCTTGTTGGGGTCGATTCCATAAGGGTCCCCTTCGATAGCTTCAGACTTTCTGAAATAACGAACAGCCGTACGTGCGTCTTGGACGCCACGGTATGCAGCATTAATGAGTTGCGACGTTCGAGCAGATTGAGTTGCTGCGAGTGGATTCCAACCAGCGCGGTAATCGATCGACGCTACCACGTAACCCATCTTCGCATATCGTGAACACAATTCCACAGCAACAGAATCCGTCTTTGTTCCAACCGCACTTCCGTTGAGATATTGCGGTAAGAAGTTTCCTGTGTGGATGTAAATAATGACAGGTCGATCGGTTTCAGTATCACCAGCAGGTTCGTAAATGTCACAAACCAGGGGCTGCGCCGCGGGAGCTCCCCCTTGCAATAATGGTGCTACTGTCACGTTCGTTCCATACAGGACGTTGCTGGTAACATTCACTTCCGTGAACACCTCATTAAGGTAACGCACTTGAGCATCTACTTGACTAAAGATTAAGAGACTCAGGGCGAGTGTAAGAAACTTTTTCATAAGTGTAAAAATGTTTGCGTCGAAGATAGCGCAAAACGCACGGAATCGTGTACGAACCACACAATTTCGTCGATAAAACCACGCTATGTGTCGATAAATATCATGCGAAGACGCGGCGT
>CALGDB010000292.1 GCA_937884175.1 uncultured Flavobacteriales bacterium | reverse complement strand
CTGATCGTGATCGTGGACGACGCTTCATCAGTATTAAAGTCACTGTCACTTACTGTTAGCGTCACCGTATAGTTACCGTCGGCTGCATACGTATGCACAGGATTGTACTCGGTGCTGAAATTTCCATCACCAAAGTCCCAATTAGCAGAAGTAGCATTATTAGAAGTATTGGTAAACGTTACAGTCGTACCCTCTTTTACATAGCTAAAACTGGCCGAAGGACCTGCAATCGGAATAGGAGGGAGGTCGTTAGCATCGTGGTAGTGTACAAGGTAGAAGGTCCACGCCGCGCCGTCAGGCATGACCAAGGCAATTTCCATGCGATCTGAATTGGCACCTGTCTCCATGTTGAGGACGGTGTACATCTTCGTGGAAACGGGGATGTAGCTGTCGCCGTTGTTGGTCTTCTGAGCGAGTCCTATGTAGGCGCCGAATCCTTCAATGGTGATCATGCCTTGAGCTGCGTCAAAGTTGTAGGTGTAGTCACCACCGTCCGCAAAGGCGCTCAAGTCTTCGCCATTGGGACCAACAAATAGGTCAGGCGTAGTCTCGTCGTAGCACGTTTCGAAGCTGTTTCCGAGCCATCCGCCATTGGCGTCTGAATCGACAAACAAAGTTCCGTTGGTGTTCTTTTCCCACGTACCGTCGGGATTGAAGGTAAACGCGTCATCGAGGATGCACGGACGTTCGCCCAAGGGCGTAACGCCACCAAAAGACCACCAGGAAACATCACCTGGTCCTGGGCCGATACCCATGGCAATCGCTTCTCGGTCAAGGTACCACGTTTTACCTTCAGCTCCAGATAGGAACTGACCAGCTGTATTAGGATCAATAATATTAATTGTCTCTGTGCGAGAGGCGGAGCCTGTTGCACCGGTTGCGGTTAAGGTAACATCGTATGTTCCTCCGCTACCATATGTATGCGTAGGATTTGTATCGGTACTGGTATTACCGTCGCCAAAATCCCAAGCGAAGGTGCTAGCATTTTGAGAATAATTCATGAATATTACTTCCGCCCAATTCTCTGGATTGATTTCGTATTGAAACGTGGCTATCGCGGCACCTGGATCTTCTTCATCCTCTTTCCCGCATCCTGTCATTACAAGTCCTCCCAACAAGGCGAATCCAAGTGGGTATAGAAAGTTTTTCAAGTTCATTGAATATGATTTAGAGTTTATTTTCGGTATTAATCAAAAAGTGAAGCATCGGGATAAGTGGTTATTCCGCTTGCTAAAACAGTTTCTTCGAGTGCAATAGGCAGCCATAAGTGGTCGAGGTTGAAATTGCTTTCTTTGTCGCCGTCGCCAACGAACAATCCTGATTCTGCTCGGCCGGAGCGAACAAGGTCCGTCCAACGATCCCCCTCACAAGCCAATTCAGATCGGCGCTCATACCAAATGACTTCTTCCATGCTCCATCCCTCATCTACCATCAATTGTGATGAAGTACGGTAGCTATCTTGATTATTCCCGGGGCCGGCTGCTCTCTCCCGAACGATATCAACATAATACATTGCTTCGCCAACATTGTCAGATGAGCCTCTGAGTAGAGCCTCTGCCAGCATCAGCAATACGTCAGCATACCGAATGTAATGTGTATTCTGCGCCTTGGTCAAGTGTTCGTTACCGCCGTTGACGTTGGTACCGGCAAACGCTTTAAAGTTTTGATACTTGACTTGGAAGTAGCCAGTGTAGTCGATTGGGTTGTTTTGGGTCGCGTCGATTATAGGGTCACAAGAAAGTCCTGCATCGATCATGTCTTGTTCCAATGTCGCCTCAGAAGCAATGGCCACATCGCGACGATAGTGGTCATCGTCTAAGAAATGGTTATACAATCCTTCAGTAACGGCCATGAATCCCCAGCCCGCTTCGTAGGTGGGGTGCTCAGCACACAATCCACGGATGCCGCACAATTGAATCATGCCGTTTCCGTCGATTCCTTCAAACCAGCCCCAGTCGCTTTGGTACAAAGGGTTGTGTTGGATTTCAAAAACCGCTTCTGTGGTGTTGCGCGACCCTTGGGTGTAAAGCGACCCCAGGTCATCTACCAATTCGTAAACGCCCAAGTCCACTACTTCTTGCAAGGCAGAAGCAGCAGCATCGAACTTCGCGGCATCGTCATTACTGAGGTCAGCCCAGTAGAGATATGCCTTGCCCATCAAAGCCAAGGCAGCACCTTTCGTGGCCCGTCCTTCTTGGCCGGGTGCGGATAGAGTTGGGAGCAACTCCGCTGCATCTTCGCAGTCGCTGATGATCTGTAGCATCACTTCTGAGAGGGTATTGCGTTCGAGATCGACGACGTCGGGTGCTAATTCTTCGGTTACGACAGGAATGGGGCCAAAGTGACGGAATAACTCAAAATGGTAAAACGCGCGCAAGAACTTGGCCTCAGCTAGGTAAACTTGCACCGCATCGGAAGACAGCTCAGGATCGCTCGTATCCGTATTGTTCAACAGGCTGTTCACCCGATTGATGCCAATATAGCTTCGACGGTAGAGTGGGTGAAGCACTGTATTGACGTTGGTTTCCGTGAAATCATCGAATTCCTGCCATCCGGGTTGGTCGTTGTTCGAGGGGTCGCCGCCGGCATTGGCATTATCCGAGCGGATTTCACCAAACATGACGGGAGAAATCCATTGCCCATAGGCCATCGTCCAACCGACGGGGTCGTAGGCACCAATGAGTGCTTCGGACACGTGCAGTTCCGTTTGGTAGTATGTACTTGACAGGACTTGGTTCACAGGGTCGACTTGGAGTCGATCTTTATTACAGGCTCCAAAGCTCAAAGCGAGGGCGAGTAGGAGCGTTACGTTGCGTAGGTGCTTAGTCATGAGTTCGGAGCTTTAGAATGAAACATTGAGGCCCGCACCGATGGAGCGGTTGTTCGGGTAGAAACCTTTGTCAATGCCGGTATCCAATATCCAGCCGCTGGTCCCGATGTCGGGGTCAAATCCGCGGTAGTTGGTCACCGTGAAGAGGTTGGTACCGGTGAGGTAAATTTTGGCCTCCTTCATGTTGAACTTCTCCAAGATGTTCGCAGGAACGTTCCAGCCAACTTGCAGGTTGCGCAAGCGGAGGAAGTTTCCGTTTTCGAGG
>CALGDB010000291.1 GCA_937884175.1 uncultured Flavobacteriales bacterium | reverse complement strand
TCCGGGAATGTCGCTGGCCAAAGCCTGATCCGTGAGCGTAAAGTATGTGTCGTGGTCGAGCACATGCAACTGCTCGGTGACGGCTTGGTAGGTCAGATTCTTGCCAGCGAAGGCCACGAGCTGGTCGAACATCGACAGCGCATCGCGCAGCGCTCCGTCGGCCTTTTGAGCGATGATGTGCAAAGCTTCTTCCTCGGCTTGCACCCCCTCCTGCACCGCAATGTGCTGCAAGTGGGCCACGGCGTCTTGAACCGTGATGCGATGGAAGTCGAAAATTTGGCAACGCGACAAGATGGTGGGAAGGATCTTGTGCCTTTCTGTCGTGGCCAAGATGAAGACGGCGTGGGCTGGCGGTTCCTCAAGGGTCTTCAAAAACGCGTTGAACGCCGCCTGACTCAGCATGTGCACCTCGTCGATGATGTACACCTTGTACTTGCCTTGCTGAGGAGGAATGCGGACTTGGTCCACAATGCTCCGAATGTCTTCCACCTTGTTGTTGGACGCCGCGTCGAGCTCAAAGACGTTGAACGACAACGCTTCATCTTGCCCGTCAAAGCCGTTGATGGCTTTGGCGAAGATTCTCGCCGACGTGGTTTTGCCAACGCCACGTGGTCCGCAAAAGAGGTAGGCCTGGGCGATTTGGCCCGAGGCGATACTTTGCTGCAAGGTTAGCGTGATGCCGGATTGCCCCACCACCGCATCCCAAGCCTGGGGACGGTATTTTCGCGCGCTGACGAGGTAGGGCTGGTCGCTCATGATGCGAATATCGACCCACATTCCGTGGAAGGTCAAATTCGATTATTCACAACCCATCCCCACTTCCGCCACGCCGTGGTTGGTTTTCAGAAGGATTGACCGTATTTTTGCGCCCCATTAAATAACAATGTTCCATGAACCGTTACGAAACTGTTTTCATTATGACTCCCGTGCTGTCTGCAGAGCAGGTGGCGGAAGCAGCGTCGAAGTACCGTGCATTCGTGACCGAGAAGGGCGGCAAAATCGTCCACGAGGATGCATGGGGATTGCGGAAATTGGCTTACCCCATCCAGAAGAAGTCCACGGGCTTCTA
>CALGDB010000290.1 GCA_937884175.1 uncultured Flavobacteriales bacterium | reverse complement strand
GAACTCGTTCAAGAACTCAACGAAGACACGGAATCGCACGTGATCCGATTGAAGTGCGTGGAGTTGGTGGACCCATCGCAATGGACGAACAGCGCGCCGAGCTTTGAAGTGGACATCACGACAGGCGGGGACATTTACACCATGCGCATCGACGCCAATACGGACCTGTTTTTGACAGACCCGCCTATTGGGGTGTTCGGGGTGACGGGCATTGGTGACCAGCGGGACTTTGATGCCCCACACTTTGAAGGCTACCGCATCTCTCCGCGTTACCAGTCGGACCTCACTGAGCCGGTGGATGCGAGTTTTACGGTGACGTCTCCTTGGAATTTGCTGGACGGGGACCTTGAAATCGACAACCTCAGTACAGGCGCTTCAAGTTACTACTGGACGTTTGGGGACGGCGGAACCAGTGACGAGGAGAACCCGACGCACACGTACACCGAGGAAGGGGTGTATGATGTCATTCTCACAGCATACAGCCAGGACGGCAACTGTGCGGACCAAGCGGTTGTCGAGGTGGATGTCATTGTGGTCTCAGTGGACGAACTCGATGTTGAAGCCAAACTGTGGCCCAACCCAACAAGAGGCGCGGTGATGTTCGAGTCCAACACCACCATCAACCGGATTGAACTGTGTGGGTTGGACGGACGCATGCTCTCGACCCACACCCCTCAACAAACACGCTTCAACTTGGATGTTTCCGGTTGGCCAGCAGGGGTGTACTTGGCGCGCATCACCACACCCAACGGCGTCAAGTCGGTTCAACTCATCCGCGCCGCCCGCTGATCAGCAGGTTGCGCCAAACAAACCGAGCAGTAACAACAAGTCGGCCACCGAAACCACCGCATCGTTGGTGAGGTCGCCTGGACAGAGGTCTAGCGCGCTGCACACGCACAACTCGAGGCCGTCGTTGACGCCATCGCCATCGCTGTCAGCGTCCAAAGGGTCGGTGCCGTACACATTTATTTCAAGCGCATCACTCAACCCGTCGCCGTCGACATCGCTGCACGCGTCGCCAATACCGTCGCCATTGAAATCAGCTTGCCCTGGATTTTCGGCATTAGCACAATTGTCCTCGTAGTCGTTGACGCCATCTTCATCGGTGTCGGGTGCTGATCCCAGAAGATCTCCGATACCGAGGTCGCCCACCACCAAAAAGTGATCGGAAGCGTCCAGCGCGTCATCCGCTTCTAATCCGAGCTCCGAGAGCCGCTCTTCACTCATCTCCTCGGTGCGCACCACAAATCCCGCCATCAATTCGACGGAGGCGTCGGATGTGATGAGGTAATCTAGCTTACCGGGCATCCATTCTGAATTGATGTTGCTGCTCATCCACGTAAAATCAAACCCGTGATCGGTCTGCAGCAAAGGCTGCTCGGTGAGCGCAGTTCCATCCCAATCGGGATTGAAATCCGGTCCATACGTGGTTTCGTCGCTGATGTCTCCACTGACCAAGGTGTAAATCGGGTCATCGAGCCCCACCATGTTCAAGTCGCCACCGTAAACGAAGGGGCTGTTGGGCGCAAGGGCCAACTCCCCCTCGCCGTTCATCGCATCCCGCAAGAAGGCCATGTATTCGTCCGCTTCGGCTTGGCGTTGCGCCTCGTTTGATGATCCCCCACAGCATTTCAGGTGGCTGCTTGTGATGAGCAGCGGCACTCCCCACCCTGGGTGGCCCTCAACAAGTGCAGGAAATTGGCGCGTGACCGACGGGAAGGAGGCGAGAATGGCGCCCTTGGATGCGACCATCAAATCCCAATCATCCTTGATGACGTTCCAGGTGGCATTGCCTTCGAGCGGAAGCCAATCGTTCAGGAGTCCGGTGACGTAGGCCGCGCTGACATTGGACACTTCTGACAGGGCGAGTATGTCCGGGTCAACGGCTTGTAAAATGCGCTTCATCGCCTGCTGGGCGAAAAGCTCATCCATCCGATTGTTGACGTTCCAGAAGGCGACCCGGTTGAGCGTTCCAGGTGGTCGGGCGATGCTCACAGGAGCGAAGGAATCCGGCGCATCGAGCAGCGTGTGTTGAAGGCCGGCCTCAGGGAATCCAACTTGATCAGCGTTGTCGTACCACTTGACGCGCACCCCGTCTCCAGCCACCTGTGTTAACTCCCGGTCAAAGGCCAATTCAAACTCATTTCCACTGTATGTCGGCGCCGCCCGCATGCCAATTTCGTTGAACGACTCAATGCCCGAGCCGTTGGTATAGCGGATCGCTTGACGGGTCGCGAGGTTGATGAGCAAATCCACCCCGAGTCCTTGGCTGGCATAATCCACCCCGGTAGAGGGGTCATCGTCCAGGTCCAGTAGGATTCTGTAGTCGTTCGGCAGGGCATTTTCATCCAGCGCAACCTCTTGATCGACCTCGATGTGCAGGTAAAGCCAGTCCGCGTTGCTGGTCACTGCAGCCGCTACAAACGGACCGCCGTCGGTGTTTGTGCTGTGCGGGATAGCGCTCCAATCTTCAAACTGGTTGTCCAGTTGGATTTGTCCCCAAATAGGAAGGGCTGCGAATACCAAGAGGGTGAGGATGAAGTTTTTCATGCAGAGCCGAATTAGAGTGCAAGCAAGTTACGGGTAGATTTGCCGGCATGAATCGCCGCCAAAGCACTTGGATGCTGCACTTCATTGTCTTGATTTTCGGTTTTACGGGAATCTTGGGCAAACTCATCTCGCTCGATGCGGAACCGCTGGTCTTTTGGCGGGTGCTGTTGGGGGGTGGTTTGGTTTGGTTGTGGCTCGCGGCACGCGGCCGTGTTCAGAGGCTTCCTGTGCGGAGTTTGTGGAAGGTAGCCTTGGTGGGGTGCATTGCAGCGGCGCACTGGATTGCATTTTTCGCCAGCATCAAGGTGAGCAACGTATCGGTGGCGTTGGCCACGCTCGCCACGACGCCGGTGTTTGTCAGTGTTGTGGAGCCTTTCGTGCACAAGCGGAGGGTGGATCCACGGGAGGTGGTGTTGGGCGTTGTGATCATCGGGGGCTTACTCGTTTTGCTGTGGGGCCCGGCACCGGGCGGTGCTGTAAGCGACTTTAGCCAGTATTACCTCGGCGTCGGGTTGGCATTGGTGTCCGCTGCATTGGCCGCGGTGTTTGCTACGCTCAATTCGGTCCTCGTGCGTTCCCACGATTCAGCGAACTTGACCCGAGTGGAATTGCTCAGTGCAGCGGTCGTGCTGGCGGCTTTGTTCTTGGCACAAGGCAAGGGCTGGCAGGCTGCCCATTGGGTTGTGCCGCGTGAAGATTGGCTATGGTTGGGGTTGTTGGCTACGCTTGCAACGGCTTTTGCCTTCTTGATGAGCATTGAGGTGATGAAGGAGCTTTCTCCCTTCACGACGGCGGTGGCCATTAATTTGGAACCGGTGTATGCGATTGTGTTGGCGGCGTTGATTTTTGGCGATGAAGAGCGGATGCACGGCGGTTTCTACCTCGGTGCGGCCATCATTGTTGGCGCGGTTTTCGTCGACGCTTGGTTCAAGCGACAGGCCCGAACGAAAGGAGCTTAGGCCACAAAAAGTTCGGCCGCAATGGCGTCGGCCATCACCCAATGCGGCTCGGCGATTCGGTATACGCCGCTTCCTATTTCTTTCAGGATTCCTCGATTCAAGAAACGCTGCCAGGCTTCTGGTTCTGTTGCATCGGGCCGCAGGCCAAACCGGTTTTCGAGGTCGGTCAACGCGATGCCTTGGGCGGTGCGTAAACCAGTCATCAGGGACTCGTTGTAGCGGTCGGTGGGGGTGAGGGTCTCCGCTTCACACGGCATATCCGACGCGCTGGATGCGTCAGCCAGGGCCTGAATGTACTTCGGGTTGTTGGCCACGTTGGCATACCGACGTGCACCATTGAAACCGTGCGCTCCGGGACCAATGCCCCAGTACGGAAGCCCCGACCAATAATGCTGGTTGTGAACGGCGTGACCCCCAAGCTTCGCCCAGTTTGACACCTCGTAATGCTCGAACCCCGCTTCCGCCATGGCTTGACACAGCTGATGATATTCGGCTTCCAACACATCGTCTTCTGGAACGGCTTCTGCGCCCCGCTCGACACGGCGGCCCAAGACGGTTCGGCCCTCCACAGTCAGGATGTACGCGGACAAGTGGTCCACGGGCAAGGCGACGAATTGTTTCAGCTCGTCTTCGAAGGACAGCGTTCGATTGGGCAGTCCGTAGATGAGGTCAGCGGAAATGTGGGTGAATCCCGCCTCGGCCGCCAGGTGAACCGCCTCGGCCGCGCCTTCTGCCGAATGCTGCCGGTTCATCCAATCGAGCCGGTTTTGGTCAAACGATTGCAATCCGATGGACAACCGGTTGATGCCCGTTTCCAACCAAGCCTTGAGCCGATCCGAGTTCACATCTTCCGGGTTGGCTTCTAGGGTGACTTCTCGGCAATTCGGGGCTTGGGGTAATAAACGGCTGAGCAGCGCTCGCAGTCCACTCAACGTGAACAATGACGGCGTGCCCCCTCCAAAGTAGATGCTTTGCAGCTGACGGAAATCGGGTTTTTCCGCGGCGATGCGCAGTTCCAGCTCCTTGACCAAAGCCGCTTCCATCGCCTCCATCGTTTGGGTGTTGGTGGAGAAATGGAAGTCGCAGTAATGGCATGCAGTTCTGCAGAATGGAATGTGAATGTAAATCCCAAACATGCCCCCAAGTTCGCTCCAAATTCCGCCTAACTTGCTTTCATGGAATGGGAAGTTCGATGGCCCGATGGACGGGCGGAGCGAATTTCGCCTCAAGCGGGCGAAGCATGGGATTGGAAACCCGTCGGTCCCGGTGTGTATGATGTGCGCATGGGAACCAAAAATGTACGCATTGAAACGCTGGAAGGCCCCGATGCCGATGGCCATATCCGGATTCGTGTGAACGGGGTCGAGCATCAGTTGCAGGTGCTCGATGATCAGAAAATGCTCCTAGAATCCATGGGCATGAGCGCCGGAGCAGAAGCGGTGGAATCGGCCGTGGAGGCGCCCATGCCAGGCAAGGTGCTCGAGGTCAAAGTGGCCGCAGGCGATGAGGTCGTGACTGGCGATGCACTACTGGTTCTCGAAGCGATGAAGATGGAAAACGTACTCCGCGCTCCGCGTGATGGCAAAATCGAACGGGTGGATGCTCCCGTGGGAGAGGCCGTCGAAAAGGGTGCGGTCTTGGTTACATATGAAACGAATTGATCATGCGTTGGATAAACATGATAAGCGCAGTGAAGAAAGGCTTCCTCGGAGCGGCACTCGCCATGAGTTGCGGCCTGGCGCACGCCCAAAGTTGCGATAATCCGATTCCCATTTGCGGGGGTATTCCGGAACCGCTGTCCCTCAGTTTTGCCCAATCCCTCAATGTGGCTTGTGTCAACTCTCCCTACGTTTCGGTGCTGGAATTCATGACCAACGGCAACTTGGTCAATACAGGGAACGCCACGGTTGAGGTGGGCGGCGTGGCCTGCCAGACGGACGGGGTAGAGGACGTGATCGAATTGGTGGTGGTGAAGCCGGACCCCCAGGCCTTATGCGATGTGACCTCCTATGAAGTGGTGGCCACGTGCGGCGAAACGGGAGGCGTCTTCACAGTGGTGACCGACGCGCTTTTGCCCAATACCACCTACCTAATTCTGGTAGGTACAGCGCACGACCCTTTCTTGACACCGTGCAATTTGACCCTGTTCCTTTCCGGCCCTGCGGTGTCCATTGATGCGTGCTGTACCACCAACATTGCACCGGGCCAGAGCATCACCCTCACCGTCACCGGTGGGGACGAAGACCTCGGGTACACCTGGTTTCCTGACCTAGGCTTGTCATCCACTACCGATGCGGAAATCATCGCCTCACCGTCCGTCACCACAACGTATTCGGTGTCGGGCTTCTTTGGCGGTTGCCAGTACACGGACGCCGTGACCATTACAGTGGGCAACCCGGTGGGCATCCCCACCAGCTTTACACCCAACGGTGATTTGATCAACGACCAATGGAGCATCGACGGTTTGTCCCAATACAACCAAGCGGACGTCCGGATTTACGACCGGTGGGGTCAATTGGTATTCCGCAGCGTGGGGTACGCCCAACCTTGGGATGGCAAAAACGGCGGTAAAGACGTGCCCGTCGGAACGTATTACTACGCCATTGACTTCAACGACCCGCAGCTTGTGGGCATGGAGACGGTCACCGGCTTTATCAGCATCATCCGATGAGAAAAGTTATCCCCCTCCTCCTAGTTGTGGCGTCGGCGTTTTCAATCGCCCAGGCCCAGCAATTGCCGGTCCGGGCAACTGCGATGATAAACCCCTTCCAAGACCATGCGGCGGCCGCTGGCGTCTTGGGGTGCATGGACTTACACATGGGCTTTCGCAACCAATGGTCCGGTATCGATGGCGCTCCCCAAACATCGTTTGTCAATCTCCATGGCCAAATGGAAGGGCAGAACGACGCATTCCACGGCATCGGCATTCGTGTGGAAGCCGATGAGGCGGGCGCTTGGGGCTACACTTCAGTGAACGCAGCATACGCTTACAATTTGCGTCTTTCGAGTGGCGCCCGTTTAGCGGCGGGTATCAGCGCCGGATTTTTCCAACATCGTTTGGAATTCGGATTGCTTGATATGCCGGAAGTGCAAGTGGCCAATGACCCGGCGGTGTTTGGTGACCAGCAATTCATCGTGCCCGTCATTGACGCCAGCTTGTGGTACTACGACCGCGACAAGTACGCCGGCCTGACCATCCAAAACCTGACCCAACCGTCCATGGAAAAGATCAGCCAATTCGGCAAGCTGCGGCGGCAATTGGTATTGCTTGCGGGTTCGGAAGTGGAGCTTGACGGACGGTGGACGTTCTTGCCCTCTGCGCAGGCTCGCCTTGCTTCTGGTGTTCCGCCCGCTGCGGAGGTGCTGGGCTTGTTCAAATACGACGAGGTGGTTGGCGTCGGATTGGGCTACCGTTCACAAAGCGCGCTGATTGTTGCGGCCCAAACCAAAGTGCTCGACTACCTCAGCATTGGCTACGCCTACGAACTCAATGTGTCTCCATTGGCAGGCTCAGGAGGGGCCAACACCCACGAAATTGTCATCGGCATCAACGCGTGTTCCGGCCGTCCCGCTGGCCGCACCATTCCTTGCCCCGCCTACAACTGATCCATGAACGTCTACTCCAACAAGCAACGCTGGAAGCGGGTACTTCTCGTCGCGGCTGCGGTTATCGTGGTGGCGACGTTGTGGTACTCCAATGACATTGCCCAGCGCATTCGGGTGGAGGAGCAGACGAAGGTAAAACTGTGGTCGGAGGCCATTGTCCAGCGCGCGGCGTTGGTGGGTTACACGCAGCAGTTGTTTGAAGAATTGGGGGCCGAGGAGCGACACAAGGCCGATCGCCTTGCCGATGCCTACCGACTCATTAACAATCCGCCACGCGGTATGGATCTGACCGTCATCACCGACTACCTCTGGTCCAACAAGACTATTCCGGTGCTGATTTTTGACGAGAGCGACGAGCTGTTGTACCGGGTGAACGTCGACCGTGGCGTCGACTTGGATTCGTTGAAGGCCACGATGCGGGCTGCTAATGCGCCCATTGTGTTCAATGATGTCGGCCACACCATTTATTGGAGCGAAAGCCTGCGCTTCAGCGAACTCAAGGACGTAATGCAGGACCTTATCGACTCGTTCATCAGTGAGACCGTCTTGAACAGTGCCTCGGTTCCCGTCGTTATGACGGACAGCTTGCGTACTACCGTCGTGCATTTTCAGCGGGTCGACTCGGCAGCAGTGGCCGACCCCGCTCGCCTTGAAGTGTTGCTTGCCGATATGGCGTCCGCCAACGATCCGATTGCGGTGGACCTCCCCGGCGAAGGCCGCCAATACATCTATTTCGCCGACTCGATCGTCTTAACACAACTCCGCTACTACCCGTTGGTCCAGCTCGTTTTGATCGCGGTCTTTGCATTGGTGTCGTACCTGATTTTCAGCAGCTTCAGGCGTGCGGAACAAGACCAAGTGTGGGTGGGTATGGCCAAGGAAACCGCCCACCAACTTGGCACACCGCTCAGCTCGTTGATGGCGTGGGTCGGATTGCTCGAATCGGAGGGTGCGCGCACAGATTACCTCGGCGAGATGAACCGCGACATCATCCGGCTCAACACGGTCGTCGACCGCTTCAGCAAAATCGGCTCCAAGCCCATCCTCAAGGAGCACGATGTGGTGGCGGTGGTTCGGGACACGGTG
>CALGDB010000289.1 GCA_937884175.1 uncultured Flavobacteriales bacterium | reverse complement strand
GGTGATGACAGCTTGCTCACGCGCGCCGATGTGGCGTCGCACCACGCCATTATGGAGCACCTCGAATCAACAGGAATCCCCGTGCTCTCAGAGGAGGGGCGTTCAATCCCTTATTCCGTGCGTGCTGAATGGTCGAGGCTCTGGATTGTCGACCCCATTGACGGGACCAAGGAATTCATCAAGCGCAACGGCGAATTCACGGTGAACATCGCTTTGGTCGAAGCAGGTGTCCCGACAATGGGGGTGGTGTTCGTTCCGGCCAAGCAGGAACTGTTCGTCGGGGTGGGTATAGGGGACGAGTCCTTTGCCACGCGCACGGTTGGAGGTGAAGATGGTTGGTCTGCTGAAACTTGGCTCAAAGAAGGGCAGCCGATTCCTGCTTGCGCGGAAAACCGCCCCTTCATCGTCGTAGCCAGCCGGAGCCACATGTCGCCGGAGACGGCCGACTACATCGAAGAACTGAAGGCGGTTCACGGCGAAGTCGAGACTCTTTCGAAAGGAAGTTCGTTGAAGCTGTGCATGGTAGCCGCCGGGGAAGCGGATTGCTACCCTCGTTTTGCGCCTACCATGGAATGGGACACGGCGGCTGGGCAGGGGGTCTGCCTCGCGGCTGGCTGCGATGTATTGAATTGGGAGACGAGAGCGCCTTTGACCTACAACCGAGAGGAATTGCTCAATCCCTGGTTTTTGGTGCGCGGCCCGCGCATGGCAGCCATTTAACCCAAGTACTGCACGCGGTAGGCTACTGCACGTGTTCGCCTTGCGCCGGATGGATTCTTTACTGTCCATGGATGGCCTGATTCCTCGAATACTTCGTCGAGCGCGCGGACCACTCCGGCTGGGGTGCCGACTTCTCGCAGCGCTTTTTCAAGCGCCGCCTTGTGCCAATCGCTGGCTGCCCTGTTCAGATCGTTCACCAACGCGTCGCGGTGGATGACGCGCTGCTGGTTCGAAGCGAACCTCGTATCGGTCGCGAGTTCAGGAATGTTCAGTACGCGGCACAGCCCCTCGAATTGACGATCGTTGCCCACCGCGAGGACCACATGGCCGTCAGCGCATGCTAAGACGTCGCCGTAGGGAGCAATGTTGGGGTGTTGCCCGCCATTTCGGACTGGAGCATGGCCATTGACCAGTTGATTCGTGGCTTGATTGACAAGGGCAGTAATTCCACTGCCTTCCAACGATACTTCGGCAAAGAAGCCGCACTTGCCTCCTGCGCGTGAGAGGAGCCCTTCCAACGCAGCCATACGGATCTGGTGCGATGCCAAAACGTCCATCAGAGCTACGGGCATGCGTACGGGCGGACGGTCCTCAAATCCGTTCATGCCCATGAATCCCGTCTCCGCTTGAACGACGACGTCGTAGGCAAGGCGCTCGGGTGCGTCGTCGAACCCGACGAGTCGCACCCGGACGAGGTGTGGGTGCCGCG
>CALGDB010000288.1 GCA_937884175.1 uncultured Flavobacteriales bacterium | reverse complement strand
CTGACCAGCATTTACGGCTACTTCGAAAGTCGCTTCGGCCCGAAAGCCTACCGCACGGGTGCGGCGTTCTTCATCTTGTCACGGACCATCGGGGCAGCTTTTCGGCTTTTTCTCGTGGCGCTGGTGCTGAAGTTATTCATCCTCGAACCGCTCGGGTGGAGTGCTGCGGACGGCGCGGCTTTGGATTTGGGGTATGCCTCGGCGGTGTTGGTCATCCTAGGCGTAATCTGGGCGTATACCCGACAGGGCGGCCTGGGTACAATTGTTTGGACCGATACCCTGCAAACGGCTGCCATGCTCGTGGCCGTTTTCTACTCGGCCTATGCCATTACCACAGCCATGGATTGGTCTTGGGGGGAAACCGTACACCACATCCAATCCAGCCCCATGGGCCAGTGGTGGATCTGGGACGATTGGAAGGCCCCCAATCATTTCATCAAGCACTTCACTGCGGGGGCGTTCGTGGCAACTGCCATGACCGGTATGGACCAGGACATGATGCAGAAGAACCTCGCCTGCAAAAACTTGCAAGAAGCCCGCTGGAACATGGGCAGTTTTTCCCTTGTCCTGGTCGTGGTGAATGTCTTGTTCTTGGGCTTGGGCGTGCTCCTGTACACCTGGGCCGATAGCCAAGTTTTGACCATCGAGCGCGCCGATAGCTTATACCCCACCGTTGCACTGGGCGGAAGTTTGGGATGGGGCTTGGGATTGGTGTTTCTCATCGGGCTGCTGGCCTCGGCATTCAGCAGCGCCGACAGCGCCATGACCGCACTGACCACCTCCATTTGTGTGGACCTGCTCGGGACGGAAAAGCAACCGCCTGAACAGGCCACAGCGGTGCGCAAGAGGGTACACCTCGGCGTCGCATTAGTGCTGTTTGGCGTGATCCTGGCGTTCAGCGCCGTGCAAGATTCGAGTGTGGTGTCGGCGATTTTTACGGCGGCGAATTACACGTACGGCCCAATTCTTGGATTGTTTGCCTTTGGTTTGGTGACGAATGGAAAACCCGTTGACCGCTGGATTCCTTGGGTAGCCTTTGCGAGTCCCGTGCTCTGTTACCTACTCGAAGCTGGTTTGAAGTCCAGCTATGGATTCAGCTTCGGTTTTGCCCTCTTGCCCGTCAATGGGTTACTCACATTTTTGGGGCTCTGGCTGTTGACGAAAAAACAGTGATTTATGGCGGCGAGCTGACAGCCCTGTGAACACGCGCTGTATTTTTAGGCTTTCCATTTTAGACCCCAGCAATTCCCATGGAACAGCGCTCCTCTCAACTGCTCAATCGCCTCTCTGAATCTGCGACCATTGCGATGGCCCGAAAGGCCACCGAATTGAAGCAATCCGGTGTTGACGTTATCTCCCTTTCCCTCGGAGAACCGGACTTTGACACACCAGAAGTTCTCAAACAGGCGGGCATTGACGCCATCGAGAAGAACATAACGCACTACACGCCGGTTCCGGGGTTGCAGGACGTGCGTGAAGCTATTTGTGCAAAGTTCAAGCGGGACAACGGGCTCGACTTCACCCCTTCCCAAATCGTCGTCTCCAACGGCGCCAAGCAGAGCATCACCAACGTGGTTTTGACGCTTGTGGATCCGGGTGAAGAAGTCATTTTGCCCGCCCCATACTGGGTGAGCTATGCGGACATGGTGGCCTTTGCCGGCGGTACCTCCAAGGTATTGCCGACATCCATTGAGAATGACTTCAAAATTCAGCCCGACGAGCTGGAAGCGGCCATCAACGACAAAACTCGGTTGCTGATTTATTCGTCGCCCTGCAATCCTTCGGGCTCTGTTTACACGCAGGAAGAGATTGGGGCCTTGGCGGAGGTACTGAAGCGCCACCCCCACGTCTACATTATCAGCGATGAGATCTACGAACTGATCAACTTCACGGACGGCCACTGTTCGATGGGCACGATCGAAGAACTCAAGGACCGTGTTATTACAGTGAACGGCGTTTCCAAAGGATTTGCGATGACCGGCTGGCGACTCGGCTACATCGGCGCGCCGGAATGGATCGCCAAGGCGTGCTCCAAAATTCAAGGCCAAGTCACCTCCGCACCTTGCAGCATTGCCCAAGTCGCTGCAGGTGCAGCCGTTTCGGAGGACCCTTCGATTGCCGACGAAATCAAAGCGGCGTTTCTTTCCCGCCGTGATTTGATGATCGACGGATTGAGTGCCATTCCTGGACTGAAGGTGAACCGACCCATGGGGGCGTTTTACCTGTTCCCCGATGTCAGCGCTTTGTTCGGTAAGTCGAATGGCAATCGCAACATCGCGACTGCAGAGGACTTTGCGATGTACCTCCTCGAAGAAGCCCACGTGGCGACGGTGGGCGGGGGTGCGTTTGGAACGCCTGAGTGCATT
>CALGDB010000287.1 GCA_937884175.1 uncultured Flavobacteriales bacterium | reverse complement strand
GACGCAGACGGCAAGACCATCTCGAAGTCCGGTGCCATCACCTTGATTCGCTGATTGGTTCTAACCATGGTGCAAAGCCATCCCCAGCGAGACATCCTCCCGGTCGGCAATCCGGCTTCCGACTGGTGCACCCACCCTGAAACGCTTCAAGCCTTCTGGCCTTTTGCTGGAAATACAACGGGCATCGCTGCGGCCATTGCCGCCCGCGGATCGGTGGATCTTCAGTGCAGAAAACACACGGCGGATTGCATTCGGGACCAATACGCCAAAGCGGGTATCAGACCACCACAGGCGTTGACCGAGTTTGCTAAAGGAGCCGAGGTGGTCTCCGTTGGGCATCAACTACAGGCCGGCGGAGGTCCGGCATTTTTTCATTACAAAATCCTGTCGGCCTTACGCTGGGCGGCTCAACTTCGGGCCAATGGCACGCTGGCTGTAGCGGTGTTTTGGATGGCATCAGAAGACCATGATTTTGAAGAGATCGCTCGGACGCATGCTCCGGGTGGTCCCACCTTTGTGTGGACTCCCGAACGCTTGGAGGAAGCCCCGGTCGGTCGCATCGCATGGGATGCCGATGCCGAAAATGACTGGCAGACCTGGTGCCAATCGGCTTCGCAATCCACGGTAAAGGTCGACGACTTACCCATGCCGCTGGCCCATCGCGTGCGGCATTGGTTGAAAGAGTGGTTTGGCCAAGAGAACCTGTTAGTGATCGACGGCGATGATCCCGAGTTGAAAACGTCGGCCCGTGGCATCTTGGAGCGTGAGTGGAGCGGGGATGGCATTGCAGATGCCTTGCGCTCGGCGCATGCGGCCTATGCCTCAACGTGGTCGTCGGTCCCGTTGAATGTGCAGGCGAACAACCTGTTTGTCCTTGAGGAAAACGGGCGCCGCACGCGTGCAGACCGCTGGCTGGCTTCGCACGGTACAGCGGATGTTGAGCAGTTGCGTCCGGAACAATGGAGTCCCAACGCTGCGTTGCGCCCGGTCTACCAGGAGTATGTGCTCCAAAGCGCGGCATTCGTGGGCGGTCCGTCCGAAGTGGGGTACTGGCTCATGCTGGCAGAAGCGTTTCGGCACCATGGCGTTGCTCACCCGGCCTTGTTGGTGCGGGATGGTGCTTTCGTTCATAACGCGCATTCCATACGGGCAGCGGAAGCGTGCGGTTGGACGCCGCAACAACCGGTGTTGACCGGTGACGTCGCGGTTGCAGCTTGGGCGGACCACCTGTTGCGTGGAAACGGCGAATTGGATCGGGCATTCGAAGCCTGGTCCGAGGCGTTGATTGCACATGCTCAAGGCATGCCAGGCGATGCGGTTCCGACCACCCGTGCGGCTTTGACCAAAATGGAAAAAGAGTTGCTCCACGTGCGAAAGAAGTGGCGCAAACTGGTGCGCCAACAACGAGCAGAGGAAGCAGAATCCATGCGCGCGGTAGTTGAAGATTGGATGTTTCCGCGCGGCCAAGGGCAGGAACGGCAATTGAGCGCTTTGCCCTTGATGGAAACCGTTGGAGGCGGGACGGCTTTCATCGAAAAGTGGTACAAGGCCCTCGAAGGCGCGAATGAACCGCAGTTTTTGGTCTTTCATCCGGATTCTTGACCGTTGTACACCTCGGGTGTGGGGCGTAAATTCGCCGGCATGCCTCACCCCTCTGATGCCTCCGGCCGCCCCCGCCAACCGAATGTAGAACTCGAAGCCGTCCAAGACGCCCAAGGCCTGGCCGCCTCGCCCCAGCTGCCAGCTGAGGTCAAGAATTACATGATTGACATTGACGGAACCATCACCGACGATGTGCCCAATGAAGAACCGGAACGCATGGCGACCTGTTTGCCGTTCCCAGACGCATTGGAAACACTCAATAAGTGGTACGAAGAGGGGCACATCATTACCTTCTTCACATCGCGAACGGAAGAGCACCGCGCCGTGACGGAGGCCTGGCTCGATAAGCACGGTTTCCTTTACCACGGTCTGTTGATGGGCAAGCCCCGTGGAGGCAACTACCACTGGATCGACAACCACATTGTCCGAGCGACGCGTTACCAGGGCACGTTCAGTGACCTCGTGCGTGAGAAAGCGGAAATTGAAGTCTTCAAGCGCGGATAATCAGCGGCTGTGCTTGTCGAGAAAGCGTTGAAGAATCAGTGCGGCGGCGACATCGTCAACGGCGCCTTTTTGTGAACGCTTGGACTTTTTCATCCCCGAACGGATGACGGACTGAAGCGCTTCCTCACTGGTGTTGGTCTCGTCGACAAGCGTTACATCGAAGTCCGGGAACTCCTGTTCTAATTTTTTCTTGAAAGCCAAAATTCCGGCTGAACTGTCCGTGAGGCCCCGGCCCGACTCAACCCCCCAGCGGTTGGGGATGCCGAGGGCAAATCCGGCACACGGTGCTTCATTCACCAGGGCCTTGATTGCTGGCATCAACTCCTTTGTGGGAACTGTTTTGTGCGGGAATGCCATTGTCCCAGCCGCGTCGGTGTAAGCCAACCCCGTCCGCACTCCGCCGTAATCAATGCCAATCCATCGAGCCATGCCGCAAGGTACGTCGCAAGCCATCCGGTTGCGACGTGCCCACCCCGTATCTTCGCACCATGCACGCGCGGAAAGTACTGTTCATCCAAACGGCCTTCATCGGGGACGCCATCCTGGCTTCCGCGCTGTGGGAAACGTGGCATGCTGCGCATCCCGAAGATGCCATCCACATCTGCGTGCGCCAAGGAAATGAGGCGATGTTCCACGGGCATCCGTTCTTGGCTGGCGTGCACGTCTGGAACAAAAAGGGCCGGTTGCTGCCGCGCTACCAGTCGTTGAATGAGTTGGCAAGGATGCTGCGCCGCGAACGGTTTGACGCGGTTTTTACCCCGCATCGGCACGCTTCCTCCGGTTGGTTGGCGTGGCGCTCGGGTGCGCCGATCCGTGTGGGCTTTGATGTGCATCCGCTGCGGCGGGTTTTCACCCATCGGGTGCCGCACGGGTTTGAGGGGGGCGTGCACGAAATCGAGCGCAATCATCGACTCGTGGAAGGGTGGACGGACGTGGAAGCGCCGCGGTTGCCGCGGTTGTATCCGGAACCGCTGGCCTCGGTTGGTCGTGCGTTTGCGGTGCTGGCTCCTGCGAGCCAGTGGGCGACGAAACAATGGCCCGTCGAACGATGGATTGAGCTATGTGATGCGCTGGCGGAAGAGGTGCCTCAATTGCGGCTCGTAGG
>CALGDB010000286.1 GCA_937884175.1 uncultured Flavobacteriales bacterium | reverse complement strand
GCATTTCCCGCATTCGAAACCGTGGTAGCAAAAACACCTTAGTATTCAAGGGTTTTCTCCAATCCAAACCATTGATCGATCGCCTCAAAAAAGACGACTTTTAAACAAGTTGGCGAAGTGGTCGGTTGGACCGTCGCATTCTCTACCCCCCTTCTTACCTTCGAGGTGTGGATTTTTTGAACGAATTGAACGAGGCACAGCAGGCAGCCGCCAGGCACCAAGAAGGACCGATGATGGTCATCGCCGGAGCGGGCTCGGGTAAGACCCGGGTGTTGACTTATCGGATTGCCAATCTCATTCAACAAGGCGTAGATCCCTTCTCCATTTTGGCGCTCACGTTCACCAACAAGGCAGCGCGCGAGATGAAAGAGCGCATCGGGAAGGTCATTAATGAAGGCGAGGCCCGCAACATCTGGATGGGGACGTTCCACAGCATTTTTGCCCGCATACTTCGAATGGAATGCGAGCGCATCAACTACCCCCGCAACTTCACCATTTACGACACCCAGGACAGCCGGGCGCTCATCAAGGACATCATCAAAGGGCTGGGCATGGACGACAAGGTCTACAAGCCCGCCAGCGTCCAAGCCCGGATAAGCAACGCCAAAAATAACCTCGTCGATGCCCGCCAGTACGCCGACCATGCGGAGATCATGTCCGAAGACCACCAAGCCGGCAGACCGCGCATAGCGGAGATTTACCGCGCTTATGAGAACCGTTGTTTTCGGGCGCAAGCCATGGACTTTGACGATCTTCTGTTTAAGATGAACGTATTGCTGCGGGATTTCCCCGACCTGCTTCTGAAGTACCAGCACAAGTTCTCCTACATCTTGGTGGACGAGTACCAGGACACCAACTTCGCCCAGTACCTCATCATCAAGCAGCTCGCGGCCTTACGTGAAAACCTCTGTGTGGTCGGTGACGACGCCCAGTCGATTTACAGTTTCCGAGGCGCCAACATCCAGAACATTCTCAACTTCAAGCAGGACTACCCGGATTTTGCTTTGTACAAACTCGAGCAAAACTACAGGTCGACGAAATACATTGTCGATGCCGCCAACAGTGTCATCGCCAACAACAAGGACCAGATCGAAAAGATCGTGTGGACGGCGAACGGTGAAGGGGAGCGCATTGCCGTGCACCGCTGCTACAGCGACAACGAGGAGGGCCGGTGGGCTGCGATGCAGATTTTCGACCTGCACAACCAATGCCAACAGCATTGGAAAGACATCGCCATTCTCTACCGGACAAACGCCCAATCGCGTTCGTTTGAGGAAAGCTTGCGCAAACTCAATGTGCCCTATCGCATTTACGGAGGCCTATCGTTTTACCAGCGCAAGGAGATTAAGGATCTGATCGCCTACTTCCGGCTCACGGCCAACCCCCGAGACGACGAAGCCCTCAAGCGCATCATCAACTACCCCACCCGCGGCATCGGCAAAACCACAATGGACCGGCTCCTCGTGGAATCGACCGAGCGCGATGTCAGCATTTGGGACCTCGTGACCGACGATCTAGCACCGCCCACCAGCGTGAAAGGGGCGAGCCTGCGCAAGGTCGAGGACTTCGTGCAGATGATGCGGGGATTCGCGGCGGAACTGGATACCAAGGACGCCCACGACCTCGGCATGCACATCGCCAAGCATACGGGGTTAGTGCACACGCTTTACCAAGACAAAACCCCAGAAGGCGTTGCCCGTTACGACAATGTACAGGAATTGCTGAACGGGATGAAATCCTTCGTCGAGCAGGGGAAGGAAACCGATCCGGATGCCTTTGCATCATTGGGTGACTTCTTGTTGGACGTTGCCCTATTGACCGATGCAGATCAGGACGACGGCGACGAGAACAAAGTCAGCATGATGACCATTCATGCCGCCAAGGGATTGGAATTTGAAAACGTCTTCATCGTGGGCCTAGAAGAGGAGTTATTCCCGTCATCCATGGCCCTGCAATCCCGGGCGGACCTCGAGGAAGAGCGCCGATTGTTCTACGTAGCCCTCACACGTGCGAAACGCACCTGCGCGCTCAGCTACGCCTTGACCCGCTACAAATGGGGACAACTCATCCAAGCGGAGCCCAGCCGTTTCATTGAAGAGATCAACAGCGATTGCCTCATCATGCCTTCGGCCCAGCAAGCCAAACCCACGCCGTTCGCGGGTGGGGCCAGCTTCGAGGCGCAGCGCAAGAATTGGCAGTCCATGGGCAGCGGCAACCCCGGCGCTGCATTCGACCGGATGGCCGCAAAAAAGAAAGCCACCGGCGCACCACCAACGCATCCGTTCAAAAAGGAACCGGCCCAGCCGCCCGTTTCCTCCTCTGGCAAACGCATGGCACGCGTCAACTCCACCGCACCCGCACCTGCCGCGTCGAGCGCCGGACCCGTCGAGGGCATTGCTGAAGGCGTGAACGTCTGGCATGAAAAGTTCGGCAAAGGCAAAGTGCTCCGGGTCGAAGGCGCCAGCCCCAATGAAAAGGCCACGGTCTTCTTCCCCAAGGCGGGACAGAAGCAACTGCTCTTGAAGTTCGCCAAACTTGAAATAACGGATTCATGAAGCACGCACTGCGCACCCCATGTCGAGTCTGGACCTTGACGCTGGTCATCATAGCAAGCTTGGCAAGCAGCAGCTGCCGGCCGGAGCCGGACAACAACCTCGCGCTCCACGTCACGGTCCTTCGCGCCGACACTGGCAACCCCGTGTCGGACATCGACCTCGAGTTGGAACGGCGCGTGCTCGAAAACGGCGTGCTCAACGGGAACTACCAGCCCG
>CALGDB010000285.1 GCA_937884175.1 uncultured Flavobacteriales bacterium | reverse complement strand
GCTATAAAGTGCAATGTTCAAGTTCGACTTGATTATGATGACTTATTACATCGAGATTATTTCGACATGATTTATGGAGCTATTGCAGCCAGCAAGGCTCCTTGTCTAATCAGTCCTGTAATAGGCATTTCTCACAATACCGACCCCACTCAACTAGCTATTATTCATAAAAAACTCCCACCTTTCTCTAGTTTGTTTAGATCAACACAAACAACACAACTCACAATCTTCTCTTTCGATCATGACAAATGGCCTCACGAAATGGTAGTCGAACTGGCAGTAAAACCATTGTGGATTCAAACTATTTCAGGCAAAAACATTTCGAATACATTCGGGCGTGGCTGGTTGGTCAGTAAAGTTCGGCACGTCCGAAGTCTTGACTTGAAAACATGGACAGGGGAAGCCGCCGTCTTGTCATCAACAGAACAGCATCTAGCATTAAAAAATTTTTGGGAGATTTCACGAGAGAAGATTGGCTTGCTGCACGATTTATTTCCGCTTAGAAACAAAAACAGCGAACGACTGAGATGAAAATCGAAACCAACTAGAGGTGATAAAGTTGATATGGCACCATTCGTTCACTTCTAACTGGATTAATCAAGTGTCCGTATTCCTCCTGTTGCCCTTTTTAGATTACCTCATAATTTACGCTGAAGATACACTGGAATATCAAGTTATTTGAGACCCAGAAATTACGTGTCGATCTGAAAAAAAGGATCCATTCCTTGGATAAGGTACCTGAAGGCATGAACTGAAACCAACGCTAGATTGACCACGGTTGCCGCTAAACGAAAATCACATTCGACCAGGCTCCACCTTGCCATCCAATTTACCAAACCCTATCCGCGGACGTCCATCCCCACCGGCAAATCCGGTCATACGCACCGTATCGCCGTCAAGGATGAATTTGCGCTCGGTGCCGTCGGGCATCTGAACGGGTTGGGTTCCGCGCCAGCTGATTTCCAACATGGAACCGAATGAGCCTGGCCCCGGACCACTGATGGTGCCAGACGCCATGACGTCGCCGCTGCGGATGTTGCAGCCGTTAACGGAGTGGTGGGCGAGCTGTTGACGCATGTTCCAGTACATGTGCTTGAAGTTGGATTGGCACACGGTCTTACCCTCTCCATCAACAGGGATGATGTCCACCTGCAAGGCCACGTCGTAGTGGGCGTCGCCTTCGTAGGCCAAATACGGCAGCACTTCCGGATCCTGCACTGGCCCCGGTACGCGGTACTGCTCCAACGCGTCGAGCGTCACGATCCACGGACTTATACTCGATCCAAAATTCTTACCGAGGAACGGTCCGAGCGGCACATACTCCCACTTTTGGATGTCGCGGGCGGACCAATCATTGAACAAGGCCAATCCGAAGATGTAGTCGTCAGCCTCTGCCGTGGAAATGGTCTCACCGAGGGGCTTGCCCGGGTGGGTCACAAACGCCATTTCGAGTTCGAAGTCGAGGAGGCGTGAGGGGCCGTAAACGGGCGGTTCATCGTCGTTGGGGCGGGTTTGGCCGTTGGGACGCTTGATGGGCGTGCCGCTCACAACGATGCTCGAGGCGCGGCCGTGGTAGCCTACAGGGATATGTTTCCAGTTGGGAAGGAGGGCGTTGTCCGGATCACGGAACATCTTACCCACGTTACGGGCATGGTCCTCACTGCTGTAGAAGTCGGTGTAGTCGCCGATGTGCACCGGCAAATGCAAAGTTGCGTCGGCTTGGGCTACGAGTACGCTTGTGGCGTCGGTGGCGAGGTCCGATCCTTCTCGAAGCAATTCACTGACGTAACTACGGACGGCGCGGGTGGCAGCCTTGCCGCGGTCGATGAAGGCGTTGAGGGTGGGTTGGGCGAAGTCCGAACGCTCACAACCCAAACCGTCGAGAAGCCCCCGCTCGGCCACCGCGTGCAGGTCCAGAATTTGGTTCCCGATGGCCACGCCTGGTCGCGGGCTACGGTCGGCAGTGGAGAAGATACCGAAAGGCAAATTTTGGATGGGGAAATCTGAATCAGCGGGTACGTTCACCCAGCTCTGGAGATCCGGTCGGTTGGCTTCAATCATCAGGCACAAATTGTCCCCGCAAGTTACCCCACACGGCACCAACGCAATTGAAAATTTCCGAACTTCGTTCCATGACCACGCCGCCCATTGACCTCGAAGCTGAAAAGCGGGAAATCCTCCGGCGTTACCGTGGGCTGCTGCGTGCGGCAAAGTTAAGTAAGTCCCGGACGGACCGACGGGCCATCCGCAAGGCGTTTGACATCAGCCTCGAGGCCCACAAGGACATGCGGCGCAAAAGTGGTGAGCCGTACATCTACCATCCCATCAGCGTGGCGCGTGTGGTAGCGGAAGAGATGGGACTGGACACCACGTCCATCGTGTGTGCCCTGCTCCACGACACGGTTGAAGACACGTATTTGACACTCGATGACGTCGAGCAGTTGTTCGGCAAGCGGGAACGCGATATCGTCGACGGATTGACCAAGATGTCCGGCGTGTTCGATCCAGGCACCAGCGCGCAGGCGGAAAACTTCCGCAAGATGTTGCTGACGCTGAGCGATGACGCACGGGTGATTTTGATCAAGCTTGCCGACCGCCTCGATAACATGCGAACGCTCGACCACGTGCG
>CALGDB010000284.1 GCA_937884175.1 uncultured Flavobacteriales bacterium | reverse complement strand
GTGCCAAGCGTCGGAGGTCAGCTGCTGATCGGATGCTGATTTGATGGCCCGTTGGAAGGCCTGCCGGGCTTCTTGTCCAGCTTCAGATTTTTCAAGCAACGAACGCCCAGCGTTGTAGGCCGATAGCCCGGCGAGATCGGAATGGCGCTCTCCCAGGACAAAAAGGCTGTCTGCACGGTCCTCACCGGCTTCAAATGCGCGGATGCCGTCGATGATGCTGGCCTTTGCGGCATAGTCCTCCGATTGGCTCCAGGAACAGTTGAAGCAAGTTACCAGCGCCAACATGGCGCATGCGAGGGAAGTTCGGGTTGCTGCGTGTTTCATGATGCGATGCGCGGTTTGAAGGTGAGATTCAAGGCGCCTTCTGCCAAAATGAAGAACAGCGCAATCATGAAAAACCAATGAAAGTGGTGCGTGAAATCGGTGTACGCCACGGTGGAGGTTTCTGTTTGGTCGAGTGCGTTCATGGCACCGATGATGGGAGCGATGTTCACGAAGCCCTTTCCTGCTTGAACGTACGTACCATTGCCCGCCTCTGCTACTTGAATAAGCGTCGCATCGTCAAGTGCCGTAACGATGGGATTGCCATCGGTATCCGTTTTGAAACCTCGGCTTCTGCCGAACCGATCGTACAATGGGATGGGCGCGCCCGAAATGCTGCCCATGCCCACGGTGTGTACTTCGATTCCTCGATCTAGCGCATCCTCTGCCATGGCGACCGCATCGTCTTCGTGGTTTTCACCATCGGTAAACACAACGATCATTTTGGATGCCGGTGATTCCGGATCAAACCCTTGGGTGCAGACCTCTATGGCGCGACCTACCGCGGTGCCTTGTACCGGCACCAAGTCCGCTGTGACCCCATCCAAGAACAATTTCAGGGCTCCGTAATCCGTGGTGATGGGGCATTGAACAAACGCATCTCCGGCGAAAATGACGAGGCCCATGCGGTCACCATCCAAGGTGTTCACGAGCCGCTGGATGCTTTGTTTTGCCAAATCAATCCGGCTGCTCCCCGTGTCTTCGGCTTCCATGCTCGTTGAAACGTCGAGAGCCACCATCAGGTCTGCGCCTTCGCTTTTGACCTCCTTCAGCCTTGCACCCACTTTCAAGTCGAGCACGCCAATCAACATGGCCGCTAGAGCCATCCGCCAGCAGAAGAACCGCCAGCCGTGCAACTGAGGCCGCCACTGGGGGAGTAATTTGGGCCATAAGTCCTCATCGGCGAGGGCTTTGGCCCACTGCTGTTTGTGGCGTAACCCCCACATGAACACAGCCAATGAAATGGGCAGCACGAGCAGAATTGTCCACCACCCCTCGTTTTCCAATTGGACATTGGGGGCAACACGCTTGATGCTGTAGTACCCGACGAAAAGGGCCACCCAGAAGATGACTTCAGCGAGTGCCAATGCGACGCCATTCGCGAACACCTTGAATTTTCGTTGATGTCGAGTGTTCATATCAGGGTGCGGATGGCGAATTGACGAAGGAGGAATTCGATGAAAAAGGCCAACACGGCGGCGATGCCATAAGGCAGGAATTCCTCGGTTTTCTGGTTGTAGCGAAGCACGTTGAACCGGGTTTTCTCCAGTTCATCGATTTCGGTGTATATGCTCGCCAGCTTTTCGCCATTGGTGGCTCGGAAGTAGCGGCCGCCGGTGAGTTTAGCGATGTCGCGAAGGATGGTCTCATCGATTTCGACTTCCACCCAGTCGTACTGGAATTGGTTCCCCATTTTGGCGACGGGGCTGCGTGCTTTGCCGATGGTGCCAACGCCGATGGTGTAGACGCGGATGTCATTCAATTTGGCTAACTGAGCCGCATCGAGTGGTTCAATTTTCCCGGCATTGTTGACGCCGTCGGTGAGCAGTATGACCACTTTGCTTTCGGCTTCAGAATCCTTGAGGCGATTGACTGCGGTGGCGAGCCCCATCCCGATGGCGGTGCCGCCTTCGAGCAAGCCCGTTTGAAGTTCTCCAATGCCGTTCATCACCACGCGCTGGTCGGTGGTCAGTGGGATTTGCGTGAAGGCTTCCCCTTCGTAGGCCACCACACCGATCCGATCGTTGGGGCGATCATTCACAAAATCCGTCGCGACAGTTTTGGAGGCTTCGAGGCGGTTGGGGTCAAAGTCCTTGCTCAACATGGAGGCCGATAAATCCATGCTCAAGACAATATCAATGCCTTCGCGCGTCAAGTCCTCAACCGATGACGACGATTGAGGGCGGGCGGCAGCAATTGTAAGCAAACCAATGGTCAGAGTGCGCAGCGCGTAGGGGATTTCAGGAATGCATTGAAACCCCATGGTTTTCCACGTCAACTGGCTTTCGGGAGATTCCCAGCTCCACACCAATCCGGAAAACCGCTGGCCTGACTGCACATAAAGCCGCAGGCTAATGTGCAAGGCAATCAGCGCGCCGAGCCAGAGCAGGGCGGGTGATTCGAATTCAAAATGCTGACTGGCATAAAACAGGCCAATCGCGTAGGTGACGACGGCAAGGATATGCGGTATGAGGGTTGCCAGATTGCGCATCATCCTTCACTGTTTTCGGGGGCAATGGTGGTGGCTTCTACGAAGCGGATGCCCTGTTCAATGATGCGCTGATGATCCGCTGCCTGAGGCGACCATTTGGCAAATTTGACCAAGTCGGTCAAGCTCAGCAATTCGAGGATCAGCTCTTTTTCGTGGGTGCGGATGGGAAAATGCACCAACCCACTCCGCAGCTCGTCCGTCGAACGTTCCATGGCTGGGTAGTTATAGCGTCGTTCGAAATAGGTGCGGATTACTTCGCTTACGGCAGCATGGTGTGCCTTGACCTGCCCATGTTTCCACACGGCTTCTTTTGCGATGAGGTCCAACTCACGAAGGGCGACAATATGTGCGGGCTCAAGCGGTACTGCAGGTGTAGATTTCACGATCTCCTCGACAGGGCGATTGCGCCACCACCGCACGATTAAGAACGCCAGTCCAAGTGCAGCGGCCAAGGCCAAGAACCAAGGCAGCCAACGTTGAAGGCGCTCTTGCCACGACCATTGCACGCGACGGATGTCGGCGTGTCCCGCGATTTGTCCGGGCTCGCCGGGCGGGGCGAGCAGTACGTTAAACAGCAGGGGATTGGAGGCAATGGTATCCGCGCCGCAGACCAGAAAAGCCGGGGGAATGGCGAGGTACCCGCTGTCCCATGCGGTGATTTCATACGCGCGTTCCACGCGGATGATGGGGTTGCCGTCGTCGCCTTCGATGGCCGTTGTGTCAGCACCCAAAACCTGAAGGATTTCCAAACCTCCTGGAATGGTGTCTTGCCAGGCAGGCCACTCAAACGACCCACTGCCCGCGGTTACATCGCGGTCGGCTTGAACGCGCAGCACCGTGGGTTCACCAATGGCAATGTCGGTTGTGTCCAAGGTCATGCGCACCTGTTGCGCGCGCGCTTCGGGCGTGCCCAGGCCGCTCCACGCAGCGAGGACGCAAAGGCATATGCAGCTCATTTTACCCACGGCGATCGAACAGTTGCATCAAGGGTTGAACATAGGGGCGGTCGGTACAGAGCACGGCCTGATCGACGCCCGAACGGGCAAACATGGCTTTCAGCTCGGCCTCCCGGACTTTTTCGCGCTTCGCGTGGGTGCTTCGTGTTGATTTCCGGCCGGTGAAGACCCACTTGGTCTGACCGGATTCGGGGTCTTGCACAGGAATCCAGCCGATGGAGGGCAGCTGCCGATCGAGTGGATCGGTCACGCGCAATGCCACGAGGTCGTGCCTCCGGCCCGCTTGGCGCAGTGTCTGGTCAAAACCTTCATCCCGGAAGTCGGAAATGAGAAATGCGATGGTCCGCTTTTTCATGGCGGAGAGGAAATGCTCGAGT
>CALGDB010000283.1 GCA_937884175.1 uncultured Flavobacteriales bacterium | reverse complement strand
GCACCGCCTGACATCAGCAGGTAGCCCACGATCAAAATCAGGATACCAATGATCATCCATTTGTAATTGGTTCGTTTCAAGGCGAACCCGTCAGGGGACGTTTGCGGTGCACTCATGGAGCAAAGTTAATGCAAGGTATCCAAGCGTTTTTTCAGGAATCGGTTTACGGCGATAGTGGTGGATGCCACTCCGAATAAGGCGCCCAGCCCGAGCAGTGCCGCAAGCAATGCGCCGAGTACCGCGGGTGTAAACGGAAGGAGGATGGAAGCGTTATGAACATGCAGCAAGGCCAGGATACCGTTGACTGAAGCGAAGGCAATGCCTCCTGAAATCAACCCGAAATAGAGTCCTTGTTTCAGGAAGGGCGCGCGAATTGCTTGCGGATGTGCGCCGACGAGCTGCATGGTTTTGATGACCATGCGCCGAGCGAATACGGTCAGGCGGATGGTGTTGTTCATCAAGGCAATTGCCGCAAGCAAAAATACAAGGGCCAGCCCGACCAAGGGCCATATGAGCCGTTGGATGGTGGATTCGATTTGACCGAGCAATTCAGCTTGCCACACCACCTCGCTGACGCCCGGGATATTCTCCATACGGGCCGCTGCTTCGGTGAGTGCCTCCGTGGTGCTGGATTCCGGTGTCATCCTCAGGTCCATCACATCGGCGAGTGGCACATACCCGAGGAAGTCGACAAAGGATTCGCCCAAGGCCGATTCCAATTCGCGGCTCGCTGTTTCGGCGTCCAAGAACTGTGTGGATTCAACGCCCGGGTCTGTGCGCAAGACCTCACGAGCGGTGGTTAGGACATCGGCGTCAACGTCGCGTTGAAAGAAGACTTGCACGCGTGCCTCCTGCCTCAGTTCTTGCTCCCATTCGTACCCGAGGTACCCAATGGCCAAGAGCAGGCCGATGAGCAGCAGGGTGAGGCTCATCCCGACGATGGTGGTGACCGCAGTGGTTACGTGCGCGCCGGAGGGTTTGTTGGCAGAGGAGGGCATGGGCGTTCGTAGAGTTCAAATATGCACCGAATCGCGCAAGGGTTTGCAAAGGATTGTTATTCGTTGCCCACGGCCCTGCGTTCGTAGTTTAGGACGTTTTTAAATAGCGTATATTTGCAGCAAAATCAAAGGAATAGCGATGATTACAGTCAATAGAAGCGCCCGCGACGAAGTGCTCAAATTGCTGAACGCTGAGGGCCATCCTGAAGGGAGTTTTGTGCGGGTTGGTGTGAAAGGAGGTGGGTGTTCCGGTCTGATGTATGAAATGACCTTTGATCACGAGATGCGGGACGGCGACCAAACCTTCGAAGACAAGGGCGTCAAAATTGTGGTTGACCGCAAAAGCTACCTGTACCTCGTCGGTACCGAATTGCAGTTCAGCGGCGGCCTGAACGGGAAGGGCTTCCAGTTCTACAATCCCAACGCCAATAGAACATGCGGCTGCGGGGAGAGTTTCTCCCTATAACCAACGCACAGTCAGAAGGAGATTGCCATGGCATACGACGGGAAAGACAAAGTCCTGGAAGAGGTAACGGGGAAATCCTACGAATTCGGCTTCACGACGGAAATCGAGTCGGATAAGGCACCTGCGGGCTTGTCGGAAGATATCATTCGGTTGATTTCCGCCAAAAAGGAGGAGCCGGAATGGCTGCTTCAGTGGCGCCTTGAGGCATTCGCGATGTGGCAGACCATGCAGGAGCCGAATTGGCCCCACCTCAACTATGAGAAGCCCGACTACCAAGCCATCAGCTACTACGCAGCACCGAAGCAAAAGAAGCAGCTCAACAGCATGGATGAGGTGGATCCCGAACTGCGCCGGACCATGGACAAGCTGGGTATCAGCCTCGAGGAGCAAAAGCGCCTCTCTGGTGTGGCAGTGGATTTTGTCATGGATTCGGTATCTGTGGCGACCAGCTTTAAAGACAAACTGGCGGAGTTGGGCATCATCTTTTGTTCGATGAGCCAGGCCGTTAAGGAGCACCCGGAGTTGGTGCGCAAGCACCTCGGCACGGTGGTTCCCACCCGCGATAACTTCTTCAGCGCCTTGAACTCGGCGGTGTTCACGGACGGTTCATTTTGCTACATCCCTAAGGGTGTGCGATGCCCCATGGAATTGAGCACCTACTTCCGCATCAACGAATCCGGCACGGGTCAGTTTGAGCGCACGTTGGTTGTAGCGGACGAAGGCAGCTACGTCAGCTACCTCGAAGGGTGCACGGCGCCCCAGCGCGATGAGAACCAGTTGCACGCAGCCGTAGTCGAATTGGTGGCACTGGACGAAGCAGAGATCAAGTACTCCACGGTCCAAAACTGGTACCCTGGCGATGAGAACGGTAAGGGCGGCGTCTACAACTTTGTGACGAAGCGCGGCATTTGCCACCGCCGCTCCAAGATCAGCTGGACCCAAGTGGAGACCGGAAGCGCGGTTACCTGGAAATACCCCAGCTGCATCCTCAAAGGCGACCACAGCGTGGGCGAATTCTACAGCGTGGCGGTGACCAACAACGCGCAGCAGGCGGACACGGGCACGAAGATGATTCACTTGGGCAAAAACACGCACTCGACCATCGTCTCCAAAGGCATCAGCGCGGGCAACAGCCACAACAGCTACCGGGGCTTGGTTCAGATCATGCCCTCTGCAGCCAACGCGCGGAATTTCTCCCAATGCGATTCGCTGCTCATGACGGACACCAGCGGCGCGCACACTTTCCCGTATGTGGAAGTCAAAAACCCCACAGCGCAGGTGGAGCACGAGGCTACGACGTCCAAAATAGGGGAAGACCAGATTTTTTATTGCTTGCAACGCGGCATTGATGCTGAGCAAGCCATCAGTTTGATTGTGAATGGGTATGCGAAAGAGGTGCTTAATCAGCTGCCTATGGAATTTGCTGTTGAGGCGCAAAAATTGTTGTCCATCTCACTCGAAGGAAGCGTAGGATAATGCTGAAAATCAATGCACTCAAAGCTTCGGTCGAAGAAGCATCCATTTTGAAGGGCCTCAGCCTCACCATCAATCCAGGTGAGGTGCACGCCATTATGGGACCCAACGGTTCTGGTAAATCTACGCTAGCATCGGTCTTGGCCGGCCGGGAGGAGTATGAAATCGAAGGCGGCTCGGTGGATTTTGATGGCGCAGACCTGTTGGACATGGATGCGACCGAACGCGCCCGCGCCGGGCTGTTCTTGGCGTTTCAGTACCCCGTTGAAATCCCCGGCGTCTCCAACATCAACTTTATACGTGCTGCAGTGAACGGCAAGCGCGAGCACGAAGGGCTGGAGCCCATCAAAGGCAAGGCCTTTTTAGATATGGTGAAGGAAAAGGCTCAACTCGTAGAGCTGGACGGACGCTTGCGCAACCGCTCGGTCAACGAAGGATTTTCCGGTGGTGAGAAGAAGCGCAACGAGATTTTCCAAATGGCCATGCTCGAGCCCAAACTCGCCATTTTAGACGAGACCGACTCGGGCTTGGATATCGATGCCTTGCGCATCGTGTCGGACGGCGTGAATGCCATGCGCTCGCCCGAACGCAGTTTCCTAGTGATCACGCACTACCAGCGCTTGCTCGATTACATCGTGCCGGACTTTGTGCACGTGCTCGTCGACGGGCGTATTGTCCGTTCCGGTGGTAAGGAATTGGCGTTGGAACTCGAAGACAAGGGGTACGACTGGATCAAAGAAGACATCGTCGCCTGATGGACGCCGCTAAACCGCAATTGATGGACCGGCCAAAGGCCGAAGCGCAGCACGCCGCCTCCGAGGCATCGGGAGCCGCGCTCGTCTCGGCATTGGACGCGGTGCTGGGCGTTCAGGCGGATGTTGCCTTGGATGCCGTGCCGGTTCCGCACCGCCGCGTGGAGCGGTGGAAGTACACGCCAGTGGCGGCCTGGTGGAAAGACGTGTTGGCTCCTGATGTAAGCACCGTCGCTGATGCGGGATGTGAAGCCAACCCTGTGCCTGGATTGGACGCCTACCGCCTCGTTTTCGTGAATGGGACATTCGACGCAGCAGCCAGTGATTTGCCGGTGCATACAGGTGTGACTTGCATGCCGCTTTCTCAACGGGGTGACGCAAAGCTTCAGGATGTGGATGCCTTTTCGCCCGAAGTATCTGACTGGTTTGCAGGCCTCAATGGCCGCTACAGCCAAGAGGGGTTGTACCTGCGGGTGACGCAAGGCGTTGAGCTGGACCGCCCCATTTTGATTCACCACCATACCTGTGGCGCAGGCGCATTCAATGTGTTGCGGCACGACATTGCTGTGGCACTCAATGCCTCCGTCAAAATCGTCCAATGGTCCACCGCCACCGCAGGCGCGGATGGATCGGTGAACATATTGACCCGTGCGGACGTCGGACAAGGTGCGCGCTTGCACATCGACAAGGTGCAGGACGAAGAAGGAACGGTCCGTCACATCGCTTTTGAAGACATTCGCCAAGGCCGCGCCTCCCACGCGGAAGTGCATACCATCACGGTGCGAGGTGCTTGGGTGCGAAACGACTTGGCCTTCCGCATCAACGGTCAAGGAGCCCATGCGGAATTGAACGGCGCTTTCCTCCCCGGAGAGGGTGAATTCGTGGATAATCACACCACGGTGGACCACCGCGTGGCCCATTGCACCAGTTCGGAGAACTACAAAGGCATTTTGTACGGCAAAAGCACTGGGGTGTTCAATGGCAAGGTGTTCGTGCGCCCGGATGCGCAGCAAACTAATGCCTACCAGCAAAATGCCAACATCCTCGCCAGCGAAAAGGCGAGCATGAACGCCAAGCCCGAATTGGAAATTTACGCGGATGACGTCAAGTGCAGCCACGGGTGTACCGTAGGGCAGTTTGACTCGGATGCGCTGTTTTATGCCCGCTCCCGCGGCGTTGGGCTGGAGGCCGCTAAAGCCATGTTGGTGCACGCCTTCATCGGCGATATCCTGAAAGGGTTCGCAGTGACAGAAGTGCGGTTGGAGGTGGAGCACCGGTTGGCGGAAAAGCACGGCTGGGACGTCTGGAACGATCACCCCAACGACGACGCATGAGCAAGGCCTTGGATGCAGCGGCGCTTCGGCTTCAGTTTCCCATCCTAAACCGGGAAGTGAACGGGAAGCCCTTGGTCTACCTCGACCACGCGGCATCATCCCAAAAGCCCATCGCGGTCATTGAGGCCCAGCG
>CALGDB010000282.1 GCA_937884175.1 uncultured Flavobacteriales bacterium | reverse complement strand
CTGCGATGCCAGTGCGCACGTATTCCAGCCCGTCAGCCAACGTATACGCAAGCTCCAGCGTCGGCGTCGCGCCGGCTTCTTGCATGTGGTAACCGGAGATTGAGATGGAATTGAATTTTGGCATGTGCTCAGACGTATACCGGAAGATGTCGGCGATGATGCGCATGGAAGGCGATGGCGGGTAGATGTACGTATTCCGCACCATGAACTCCTTCAGAATATCGTTTTGAATGGTTCCCGCCAATTGTGCGGGTTGGACGCCTTGTTCTTCTGCCGCAATGATGTAAAACGCCAAAATGGGCAGCACCGCTCCGTTCATCGTCATGCTCACGGACATGCGATCCAGCGGAATCCCTTCGAACAAGCGCCTCATATCCTCTACCGAATCAATCGCAACCCCCGCCATGCCAACGTCTCCGGAAACCCGGGGATGGTCGCTGTCGTAGCCACGGTGCGTTGCCAAGTCAAACGCCACGCTCAAGCCCTTTTGGCCCGCAGCCAAATTGGCGCGGTAGAATGCATTCGAAGCTTCCGCCGTTGAGAACCCTGCATACTGCCGAATGGTCCACGGACGCGAGGTGTACATCGTAGCATATGGCCCCCCGAGGAACGGGGCTTGGCCCGGGCCGAACTGTTCGTGATCACGTGGCACGGCGCCAGCTGCAGGGTAATGCGGTGAGAGCTCCATCATGACTGCACTTGTTTTTCAAAGGCATCCCAAGCCGCTTCGACCAATGAAGCGGTCCACGCCTCCACCACACGGCTCCCGCCCATGGGGTCAAATACCCGGTGCAAACCCGCCTCCTCACGCATCAAGTGTTGGATGTTCCGCGCCCACCGTTTGCCCTCAGAAGAGGCCACGCCAACACCTGAATCGTGCGGAAGGACTTCCAAAGAATCCGGCCCTCCCAACGCACTGGAATAGGCCGCTGACGTCATACCAATCAACCGGTCGGTTAACAATCCTTCACCCACTTCAGGCCGGTAGGTCCGCGCATCCAGCCAAATGCTGGCCGGAGCTTGGCCTCGGCTCTTGAGCCAACGTTGCCAAAGGATGCGCATCGCACGCGTAATGGCGACTCCTTCAAGTACATGGGGCCGCATTTGATGCGTCCAAACGAAGCATTCCCGTTCCGCTGCTATTTCCAGCCCAACCGCCTCAAAAGCATTCCATGCGCCGTGTGCTTGAATCAGCCCCGAGCACAAGGCCGCAACCGGATCGGCGGTATCACATGTATCGATGGCCCATTTTCGGACTGAAGGCAGTACGGCGAGGGCGTCGGCGTGATGGCGCACTACTTCTGCGGTCACCGTGCCCACATTCCGGGTGCAACTTCCCTTCCATCCCGCTTCGCGCATTTGCTTCAAAGGGTATTCAGCGAGTTCTACGCGGTCAGCATCCAGATGCAAATGGATCATTTCCAAGTGCACACCGTTCAACCATTCCCACGTGCATCGTTCGTCTTGAAAGCGAATGCCCTCTGCTCCACCCATGAGTGCAGGCATTACTTCAGAGGCCTGTTGAATGCTCTCTGTCAACGACCACCGATTGCCCTCTGCTTTCGTGGCCAAAGCCTTTGCTGGCAGTTCAACGGCACGTGCACTCGGCACCCAGTGGGGTTTGTACCACGCGCTGGGTTCAGCTGGTGGGGTGCGAGCTGCCTCGGCTTCCCACCGCGCAACATCAAATGCCGGAAAATCCAACCAGTCCTTGGTCGCCATGTTTCAAAAGTACAAAACCTCCGCCCGTCGTGCACCCCAAAAGGTCGCCCTTTGGCCGTACATTCATCGCATGGAAAACCCGTTGACTTGGGACGAATTTGAACGCGTGGAAATGCGCGTCGGCTTGGTCGTTGACGCTTCTGTTTTTGAAGCGGCACGCAAGCCAGCGTACATCATTTGCATCGACTTTGGACCTGAAATCGGCACCTTGAAAACATCCGCACAGGTCACCCATCGGTACAGCCCTGAGCAGCTCATTGGGAAAAGGATCGTGGCTGTCACCAACTTTCCTCCAAAACAAATCGGCCCCATCCGCTCGGAATTTCTGCTACTCGGCGCTTTGGACGCCCTGAATGGCACGGCCGTGCTTGAAGTTCCTTCCAATATCGCTCCCGGCACCCGCATTGCCTGAGGCTTGTTTTCGACCGGCTTTCTTATGTAGCTTCGAATCACAATGGAATGGAACAAAGCCGTCTTCTTGGACCGGGACGGAGTCATCAACCACGACCCCGGCGATTACACACGTTCACTCGATGAGTTTCACGTCTTGCCAACGGTGTTTGAAGCGCTGAAAATGCTGCAAGATGCTGGCTACATGCTCATCTTGATCACCAACCAAGGCGGGATTGCGAAAGGACAGTATACGCACGAGGCCGTTAACGAAATTCATCAGCATTTCATTCAATCCTGCGCGGATGAGGGCATCACCATCATCAATGTGTACTACAGTCCGCATCACCCGGATTTCGGGGAGAGTTTGAGTCGGAAGCCCGGTGGGTTGATGATTGAAAAAGCATGTGCCCGGTACCGCATCGAACCGGGTGCTTCGTGGATGATTGGTGATAAGACACGGGACATCGAAGCTGGTGAAAAAGCGGGGGTTCGCGGTATTTTAATGCCGGTGAATGGTGACCTGATCGATTGCGTACCTCAAATGCTCGCCTCCCATGTTTGACAGCATTGAATGGCAGCCGGAACGGCGTGAAAAGTACATCGTCAATGGCACCTTGTGCGATGCCAACGGCTTACCACATGCCGCGCACAACCGCGCCTTCCAATACGGCGATGGTTTCTTCGAGACCATCCGCGTGTGCAATGGGGTTCCCCAGCATGTGGAACTGCATTGGAACAGAGTGGAGAAAAGCCTCGAAGCGCATCGCATTGAGAAACCAGCAAATTGGGAAATCCACAGTTGGGAAACGGCTCTCGAATCGCTTTGTCAAGCCAACGGCGTCGATGCCGGAGGGCGATTGCGGGTATCGTTTTTCCGGATGGCCGGCGGCCGGTACACGCCGCAAACCAATGCATTGGAATGGATTGCTGAAGTCGAGCCGCTGGATAGCAATACCTACACCTTGAACGAAAACGGGTTGGCCGTCGATGTCTATCCGGACATGAAAAAACTCAATGGCCCGCTCGCAAATTTCAAGAATACCTCTGCCATGTTGTACGTGCAAGCTAGTTTGTGGGCCCGAGAAAAAGAATTGGACGACGCACTGATCACGAACACGTCGCACAGCATCATTGAATCCACCCGGTCCAACCTTTTCTTGGTAAGCAACCGGGTACTTTACACGCCTGGACTTGAGAGTGGCCCGATAGGAGGCGTGATGCGCGCAGCCGTTATCAACCTCGCCCTCGAAGAAGGCTTCAAGGTCTACGAATGCAACATCTCACCGGGGGAAATGCTGCGGGCAGACGAGTTGTTCTTGACCAATGCAGTACGGGGCATACAGTGGGTCGCCAGTTACCGCACCAAGCGGTACTTCAACATGACTTCCAAGTCATTGATTGAATCGCTCAATTCGCGCTTGATAGCTTAACGCGTGGGTCGAGCCAACCATAAGCGAGATCGACAAGCATGTTGATGGCAACGAACGTGACTGCAACGACCGAAACACACCCGAGTACCACAGGTAGATCGCTCTGCTCCAGCGCCCGGAACATAGAAGGTGCGTCGCGGACTCGCTTCTACTACTTCTTGAAAGCCG
>CALGDB010000281.1 GCA_937884175.1 uncultured Flavobacteriales bacterium | reverse complement strand
CACAGGCCGTAGGTGCCGGGAGGGCCTTGGCCGTTGAGCAGGGCGTTTCCATTTTGTACCGTCAACAGGCTCTCGTACGGTCCATCCTCTGCTGCGTTGTACGGCTCGTAGTCGAAGAGGCTGAAGTACTGGTTGTTGATGGCCGCCAACTCTGGGTTGTGCGGAGAAGGGGTGAACGTCACGAGCGTATCCTCCCAACCGTTGTGCACGAAACGAGCGCCTGCGGGATCGTATCCGTAAGAGTTGCGCTTGTACACGTCGAACTGGCCGACGTGGCCGTAGCGGAAGAAGTTATCTCCGTGGCTGAGATCCTGAACGCGCTGGAAGCTTTGCGAGTAGTCGGCCATCACTTGGTAGAATACGTTCTTCAAGGTAGAGGCGTCTGCATCGTCTTCGCTTTCTACGAAGCGCTGAGCAAACTTGGCGTAGGCGCGCCAGTCGAAGCCGGTCACGTCCAAGTTGTTTTCCCAGTTCATCAAACTGTTGGCGTAGCTGTAGCTGCTGCCTTGGCTGTAATAACCAGTTGCACCAAACGTGAGCGAGGTCGTCTCGTTGGTGTTCACATCAATCTTGGCCACGAGGCTTGCGTTCTGGTTGGCTGCGTTGAGGCGCGTGGGGATCCGCTCAAACGCATCGGGCATCAAGAAGTCGGCATTGTAGAGGGCGCCATTGACTTCCCCTGAGGAGCTGATGTTTTGGCGGAGTGGGTTTTCCAGCAGCTGCTGGCGAACCTCGTCGCGCATCTTGTAGTTGCCGCCAAACGTAGGGCGGGGGTCCTGCTGGTAGGTGTAGTTCCCTGAGAGGAACAAACCGAGCAGCGGGCTGATCTTATTGCCTTCATCGTCTTTTGAGAAGAGGATGGGACCTGAAATCGACCCTTCTACCACATTGTAGCCAAACTTGTCTAATCCGATGGCTCCGCCGTCCGCCGTCGGGAGGCCCGACGTGATGACTTCACCGCCGCCGAACCACTTGGCCGATGAGTTTCGGAGGGAGATGTTGATGACACCACCGGTTGCGTCACCGATGTTGGCGGGGATACCCCCGGTAACAACCTGTACTTCTTCAATCGCAGACTTTGGGAGGGCGCTGGAACCGCGGACCTTGATGCCGTCGATGTAGACCCAAGTCGATGACGGCCGCGCGCCGCGGATGGAGATACCGCCTCCTGTACCGGCGGTACTAGCACCTGCAACGGTCGTCGCGATCGAAGCGGCCGAACGTCCAGGCATCTTGTCGATGTCCTCACGTGTCACAGTTCCACCGGATGCACCGCCGTCCTTGTCAATAAGCGGCACCGTGTATTCGACAACTTCCGCCTCTTCCATCATCACGCCGGCGGAGAGCTCTGCGTTCACGAAGGAGATTTTGTTCGCGGTAATTTTCACCCCGGTGATTTTGCGGCTTTGGTATCCAACAAAGCTGAAGAGCACGTCGTACGTACCCGGTTGCACCGGCTTGATCGTGTATTCCCCGTCAAAATCGGTGTTCGTTCCGGAAACTTGGTTTCCATTGAGAAAGATCACAACGCTCGCAAACGGTAGCGGTTCGTTGGCATCGAGGTCCATCACTTTACCCTTCAGGGTACCGGAACCTACTTGCGCCGAGACGCTGCCTGCCGCTAGCAATACGGCAAAAAGAAAAGTTAGAGGACGCAACATGAATCGTGTGTTACAGGTCATTGGTTCAGTTGTTCGAAACAATAGAGCCCAAATATAAGGCCTGAGCGCCCTCTTGCGAAGAAGTGTTAATCGAAATGCGTCAGCCCCCACGGCGCGGGGAGTGATGGGCGGTTGTGTGGGTGTGGGGCGCGAGTGTGGCGCCTGATTTGGTGTGCTCTTTCAAGGTCGTAAGATGCGCCGTTTCGCACACCTCAGCGGTACCGATTATTCCGCCAAAAAATTCGCCGCCACCACGGAACTTGGCGCCCTTGTTGCATGCGCTTTCGCCGGCGTTCATTCTTTCGCATGCGCTTGCGGGTGGCCTTGTCTTGGTTGCGAAAATGGTGGTCCTGTGCGTCGTTCCAACCAGTGCGGAGCGCTGCTTGCCGTTTTCGCTCATTTTCCTCGGCGGTCTTGATGCTTTCCTCGACGGTGCGTGGGGACTGGCTACTGTCGTCACGGGGCGGTCGGTGGCGTTGCGCTTCCGCAGGCAGGGCGGCTATGAGGAGAGTGAGGGCGAGGAGAAGGCGACGGATGGGCATGGTCTAGTTGGAGCCGAAATACAATCCAAAGTAACAACGCGCAATGCTAACCAAATTTCGAGGAGCTTTATGATAATTGCTCGACAAAGGGAAGATTTGGAAGCAAGTTGGAGTTGCCGAGAGAAATCTCGTGCACCTCGGTTGAATCGGGTTTGGGAATGACAAGAATGCCCACTTCATCGTGCTGAAATAATGTCTGTTAAACGTGATTTCGATTGTCTGGCGTTCTGTCCGATTTCTTGGATCGAGCGATACATCTACAGCCAATTCAGTGGTCACTGTATTTAGTAAGATGCCGGTGCTCATAAGTACTTAAGAGGAACCCGTGGGGGTTGGAAATATTTCATAATTTGCTTCTTGTGGTTTGCACAAGTACTAACTGGAGAAACATGAACTATGGAATTTTGAGCCGTGCCAAGGCCCTGATGACGATTTGCTTTTGTGCTTCCTTATCAAGCCCTGTTGTGAATGCTCAAATTTGGGAGCCGGACGGGTTGAGAATTCCTGGAGATTGGAACAGTTGGGCCAATACCCACAACATGGGTGGCGATTTTGACTTAACGAAAACAACGGATGGCTTGGATCGGTGGACGACGACATTTGAATACACCGGATCAACCGGTAGTGTAAATTTTAAAATTGCAAGTGGAGGCAGCGGAGGTGAATGGGCGAATCAATGGGCATGTCACGGGTTTACGCTTGATGCAGTCAATTCTGTTGGAATGTGCGGGACGTCAAATAACACGGCTAGCCTGATTCAGAACAACTATTATACGTTTATTTTCAAGGACAACGGCTACGCAACGACGAGCGTCTGCGTGATGGAAACCACCGCCAGTCCGATTGCCATAAGTGGCCAAACCCGGACCACGGCGCCGGGCGTGAATCCGGCTCCAACCCAAGCTGTTACCATTGAAGCAACTTTGAGTGGAACCAAATCTGCAGAGGAACGCGTTTTCTTGGTTTACACGACCGACGGTTGGACGACAAGGGCTGCAATCGAATTGGAGGATATTTCAGGGACTTCAGGGTCTGCGACCATTCCAGGTCAAGCTGGGGGGACAACGGTTAATTATTATTTCGCTTCTTCAACGACGGATCTGGAGGTTTTAACTGCTACTGAAGAGGCCTTTGATATGCGTTCGATTTCGACAGGTGGAGCATCTTCTTATGTTGTTGCTGCCACCTATGAAAGTGTCGCAAATCCGACAACGTGGAATTCCTCCGGTTCTTGGGTCGCAGGCGTGATTCCGAGTTCAGGAGCAGATGTGACGTTGAAAGGAAACTTGAGTTTAGATGGAGACATCACGCTGGCCTCGTTGACTTTGGAAAGTGGGACGTTTACTTCGGGCGATGGAACCTCACGGACCATTACCATAAACGGAGGTGGTGCAATCACGAATGCGGGAGGAACATTTACATCTTCGAGTGAGAAAGTCATTTTTTCTGGAAGTGGAACTACCGTAGGAACCCTCGCATTTAATAATGTGGAATTGAACGGCGGGGTGAATTTTGGCACAGGGTGTACTATCCAAGGAACGTTGGAAATCCTCTCCGGTGGTTATGTGGACACGAACGCTCCGACCTATGGTTCGGGGGCCACGTTGAAGTACAATAACGGCGGCATCTACGGGGTAGGCACGGAATGGAATGCACCGCACCACGTGGTTATTGCAAACGGTGCGGAATTGGATTTTAACACCTCCGGAGCCGAAAGCTGCGGTGGTGACATCACCATCGACGCGGGCGGAAACTTGAACATGGACGCCATGACAGGTGCGTTGACCGCTCAGGGGGATGTTACAATCAATGGGACGTTGAGCATGTCAACAGCGGTCGGAGGTGACCTGGAAGTAGGAGGGGATTTTGAATTGGCTTCAGGTGGAACGTTGAATGAGAATGATCGCGCATTAACCTTCAATGGTACTGGTGCTCAGACCGTAAATGGCACTTCCAATTTGGTATTGAAGTATGCTATAGTTGACAAGGCCAGCGGAGCCTTAACGCTCAACACTCCGCTGGAGATTATGGCAGGCGGTGTTCTTTGGCCGACAAGCGGTACGCTGGAATTGAACAACCAAGGCCTCACAATGCATTCAGACGCAACGGGTACGGCAGCCATCGGTGCGGTGGGAACAGGGATCAATGGAAACATCACCTTCAAACGATTCGTGCCGGACAACACCAATGACGCAGCTTCTTTTGTCAACCTGAGTTCCTACGTTTCAGGCATCAATGCGACCAATTGGTCAGGAGCCGGGGCAGCTTGGATCTTTGAGTACGACGAAACGAATACAGGGGGGCTCAATGATGGTTGGGCGGAAACGTCGGGTGTACTGTCACATACCGGTAAAGGCTACATGGCAGAATTTCCAGGTAATGCCAGCGTGACCCTATCCTACACGGGGGCGTTAAACAGTGGCACCCAAACAGTCGCCATTTCGAACACCAATTCAGGAACAGCGGAGAATGACGCCTGGAACCTCGTGGGCAATCCATATCCGGCTCCAGTGACCTATGGCAATCTTACTTGGACCGCCGCTGAAGGCGTCACCAAACCAGCCGGATTTTATGTCTACGATGGTGACAATGGGGATTACACCACGTTTAACCCGAGCAATGTCATCGGAGTGGGTCAATCCTTCTGGGTTCAAGCCGCCTCCGGTAGTGGGACTTTGACGTTTGAAGAGGAGGATAAGACAACCTATTCCAGTCCCTTTATTCGTAGTGAAAATGATGCTGAATTCTTTGCGTTGCGGGTGGAAGAACCGTCGGGCAAGTGGTCCCGAGGCATTTTGGGGCTTTTGGAGGAAACCACAACGGAATTTGACGTGGAACATGATCTGAGGACTTTCGGCGACCCGACCGAGGCGGAACACCTCAAGTTGTGGTTTTACACCGAAGCGGGAGAAGACCTTGCGATCCAGACGGTATCGCGAACGGCCACGGAACTGGTGCCCATTCGTGTCATGGCGTGGGATTCTGGAGTTCACACGTTCACATTGGACGGCGAGTACGGTTCTCCCGAATCGCTTTGCCTTGTGTTGCATGATGCTTGGACCGGTGAAAGTCATATGTTGACGGAAAGCACAGCCTTGGAACTTGAACTGGACGGGGGTGTGGTCTACGCGGAGCGATTTGCCATCGGTTGGAACGTGCAACCAGCGATTAGCACGGAGACGGCGTGGTGCACCGGTGGGTTGGTCGATATGGGTTGGTCAGCTGACGAGGCCGCAGGTTGGCAAATCACCTGGGCAGGTCCTCAATCGGGTGGTACTGAAAATGAGTCGTCCATCGGTGGATTGGATGCCGGTACTTACGAAATCTCGTGGGTGCACGAGAACCAATTGTGCTCAGGTTCGGCAGCGGTTGAAATCGCCGAGGCGTGCGTAGGTGACTACAACCAAAACGGTAACCGGGGCTTAGAGGACTTGTTGGCATTGTTGGCCCACTTTGCTCCAGACCTCGAAGGAGGTAATGTCTCAACATTGGACTGCGACTGTGATGGCCAATTGACCATTGTTGGAGATCTGCTCATCTTTTTAAGTGTGTACGGAACGAGTTGCAATGAATAAGGAAACCATGAAGAGCAACATGATTAAAACATCAAATCAATGAATTTTCGAAAGCGCCTATTATTTGTTGGAATGTCAGTTGTTTTTGCGTTGAACGGAATCGGCCAGGGCCAAGTGGATTGGAACAAAGAAGAGACCATTCAGCATTACAAATGGGAACATGACTACGGATCCATGATTTTGAGTGATGAGGAATTTGCAGCGTTGCACGTGGACGATCAGCCAGCTCAAATGATGCCGCCATATCCACAAGTGCCATTTGAGGGCATTCATGGCTTATTCCTTTTGTCTTTGTTGGGGGGTGCGCTGTTGATTTACCGGCGGCGAGCAGCCACGACTTGAACAGCTGCTTCAGCAGACGTGACCGGCAATTCGCACGCCCCGTCTTCGCAGACGAAAATATTCAGGCCGCCGAGTTGTCGCTGTTCCAGGGCGGGCAGGGCTTCATCCGTTCCTCCTGCGTAAAGAATTTGAGGTCGGAAGGGGGATTGTAAGCTGCGGCGAGCGGCAGCGATGGACTTCCTGTCTCCTGTGATGACGACCTCTCTGTGCGGTTCGGTGCGCCACAGCAGCAACCCAGCCCAATGCGTAGCGCTTGGCCAGTAATCCACTCGATCCATCGCTCCTGCGAGCATGCGGTCGCTTATGACCCGCCAATCTGATTGATTGAAAAGGTATGAGAGTTGGAAGAGGTTGCGCGCCATTTTGGCGTTGGACGACGGAACGACGCTGTCGTCGTTTTCTTGCTTGCGGGCAAACAGGGCTTCACCACTCATACGTTGGAACCAAAATGTGCCGCGGGCGGGGTCGTAAAAATCAGCAATAGCCTGTTCTGCTAATTCTGCCGCGGCCAAGGCATACTTCGTTTCAAACGTGGATTGGTAGAAATCGAGGCAGGCTTCGATGGTGCTGCCATAGTCGTCCAGCATGCCATCGATGCGTGGTCCGGTGCTTTCGTGGTAAACGTGTTGCAGCCGACCGTCTGCTCGACGCTGTGTGTCCAGGATGAAATCCAACGCCTGCCGTGCCCGTTCGATATCCTCGGTCCGATTGAAAACGGTGCCGGTCGTGGTGAGTCCGCTGGCCATCAAGGCCGTCCATGCGGTCAAGATTTTGTCGTCCAGTCCAGGGGCAACGCGCTCCGTGCGTACGGCCCTAAGTTTTGTATGAACAAGCTCCAATTCCTTCCGCAAGGCTTCCGGTTCCCGGTGCAGCGATGTTGCTATTGACCTGTCTGACGCCCACTTCATGAGCACATTGGCTGTGGCCTCCGATTCATACTCGTCCCAGGCACTCTTCCCATCCAGCGCGTAGGCCTGTTCGCACAATCGATATTCTTCTTCTGTTAAGGCCGCGCGCAGTTCCTCGCTCGACCACACGTAATACTTGCCTTCAACACCTTCACTGTCCGCATCCAACGCAGAATAGAATCCGCCCGAAGAATGGCTCCATTCGCGCTGCACGAAATCGACGATGCCCAGCGCTGCTCTCTGTAAGGCCGTCCGATCGCTCGCTCGCGCCTCATGAAACGCCTGCCACGCTCGGGCGAACGTACCGGCGAGCTGGGCGTTGTCGTACAGCATCTTTTCGAAGTGGGGGATGTGCCATTTTTCGTCTACACTGTAGCGTGCGAAACCACCGCCGATGTGGTCATGGATACCTCCCCTCTCCATGTGCAGAAGAGTGTTCAGGGCATGGTCGAGGGCCGATTGGTCGCCGCGAACGGTACCGTATTGAAGAAGGAAGTCGAGGTTGGTTGGAATGGGGAATTTCGGCGCGCCGTCGTTGCCGCCCCAGCGTATGTCCCATAGTCTCCGCCACCGGTCGATGCCGTCGTCGAGGAGTTGAGCATCGGCGCGACCAAAGGCATCCGGTGTGCCCCAAGCTTTTGCGTCTTTAAGGGGCGGCACGTCAACCAGCTCGGCCTGCTGAACTCCGGCGGTGAGTTGCTCGGCGTATTCCAGCACGCGCTCGGGTTTCTCGGCTCGGGTCTTTAAAATCGAACCCAAGGCCTGGAGCCACCGTTCGCGCGGGAAGTATGTGCCGCCGTATATAGGGCGTCCGTCGGGTAGGCAGATTGCGTTGAGCGGCCAACCCCCGCGTTGGGTCATGAGCTGGACTGCGGTCATGTACACGCCGTCGACATCGGGCCGCTCTTCACGATCGACCTTGATGTTGACGAAATGCTCATTCATAAATGCGGCGGCGGCACTGTCTTCAAAGGTCTCGTGCTCCATGACGTGGCACCAATGGCAAGCGCTGTAGCCGATGCTGACGATGACCAATTTATCCTTTGCTCGGGCCTCTTCCCAAACGGATTCCGACCACGGTTTCCAATCCACGGGGTTGTAGGCGTGCTGGCGGAGGTAGGGGCTGCTCTCGTGGATCAGGGCATTGGGGGTGGCGTCGGATGTGGAATCTCGCATGGATATGGGGGGTTGGCAGGCGGCCAAAAGCAAGGCAAGTGTTGCAACCATTATCCAATCAAGCCACAGATTCAGCGATTGGTTCAAACGGCGATGCATTTGGTGCAATTTCTGAATTGCAGGATTGATTCGGAGGCTATATTTGACTTCTTTTTAACGCGATTTCTCGCATAACCAACCGGACTCCGCACCCTCAAAATCGATTCCATGCGCGACAAACAAATTGCCGACCTAATTGCCAGTGAAAACAACCGTCAAGTGGAGGGTATTGAGCTCATTGCCAGTGAAAACTATGCCAGCGACCAGGTCATGGAAGCGCAAGGCAGTGTACTCACCAATAAGTACGCTGAGGGGTTGCCCCGACGCCGGTACTACGGCGGTTGCGAAGTTGTGGACGAAGTGGAGCAGTTGGCGATTGATCGATTGTGCAAACTGTTTGGGGCTGCATGGGCCAATGTCCAGCCGCACTCCGGTGCTTCGGCCAACGCGGCTGTCATGCTCGCGGTGCTCAACGCCGGCGATTCCATCCTTGGTTTCGACTTGAGCCACGGAGGTCACTTGACGCACGGCTCCACGGTAAACTACTCTGGTAAGCTGTACAAGCCGCATTTCTACGGCGTTGAGAAGGAAACCGGAACCATCGATATGGATAAGGTGGCCGCGACTGCAGCCGAAGTGAAACCTAAGCTCATCATCTGTGGAGCATCTGCGTACAGCCGCGATTGGGATTACGACCGGTTCCGGGAGATTGCCGACAGCGCAGGTGCATTGCTCCTCGCAGACATCAGTCACCCATCTGGTCTCATCGCTGCTGGCCTCCTTAACAACCCCATGCCGCATTGCCACATCGTTACTTCTACGACTCATAAGACGCTGCGCGGCCCCCGCGGCGGCATCATCATGATGGGCCAAGACTTTGACAACCCTTGGGGCAAGACCACGCCAAAAGGCGCAGTGCGCAAGATGAGTTCACTGCTCGATAGTGGCGTATTTCCGGGGATGCAGGGTGGACCACTCGAACACGTCATTGCCGCCAAGGCCGTGGCCTTCGGCGAGGCGCTTGAGCCCGGTTACAAAACGTACATGCAGCAGGTGATTAAGAATGCCCAAGCTATGGCGGCAGCTTTTGTCGACCGCGGCTACGATTTGATCAGCGGCGGTACGGACAACCACCTCATGCTGATTGACCTTCGCAACAAAGGGGTCACCGGCAAGGTGGCGGAGCAAGCCCTCGGCCGAGCGCACATTACGCTCAACAAGAATATGGTGCCGTTCGACACTCAAAGCCCGTTTGTGACCAGCGGTATCCGAGTCGGTACCCCGGCCGTTACTACACGTGGTATGGTGGAGGCGGACATGGAACAGATTGTCGATTGGATTGATGCGGTGATTTGCTCACCGGAAGACGATGCGGTCATCGGCCGCGTCGGCGAGGCTGTGCGCGCGCGGATGCGCGACCTTCCATTGTTTGCTGATTAAGCGGCGGTTTATCCTTCATCAACACGTTCCACAGTCCACACCCCCGGTACATCCAGTAACTTCGCTTGGAGTTTTTTCAGGTGCTCGGTGTCGGTGACCAATACCTTCACGCGCCCGTCAAACGTGCCGTCGGCTGAATCAAAGCTGATGGCGCGCATGTTGACGTGCATGTCGTCGGAGATGACCTTGGTCACAGCGTTGACGAGGCCTACGTCGTCGATGCCCGTGAAGTTGAGGGTGACCTCGAATTGCTTGGCGGTGCGTGACGTCCACTGGGCCTTCATGGCGCGGTAGGCATACTTGGAGAGGAGGTTGGTGGCGTTGGGACAGTTTTGACGATGCACTTTGATGCCGCCGCTGACCATGACGAAGCCAAAGACGTGATCACCGGGAATGGGGTTGCAGCAGCTGGCGAGGCTGTAATCGATCTTCTGCAGGCCTTCTCCAATGAGCAACACATCGTCCTTGCTCGGCGGCTGGGCGACGTTCGGTTTGGGGGCGACGTTCGGAGTGGTAGGGGTCTTGATCCAAACGAGCTTATTTTTCTCGACCGCAAATCCGCCCAAACGGTCTAACTCGAGGTCACCGGTGGCGATGCGGGCACGCAGGGCGTCCGCATCGGGGCCACAGCCCATCCACAGGGCGGTGGCCAGAACAGCCGGGCGGGATCGAAGGCCCTGCCATGTTGTCTGTGGGTGCCTCGGACCCACTATGGCCGGACCATCAGGGGCATCT
>CALGDB010000280.1 GCA_937884175.1 uncultured Flavobacteriales bacterium | reverse complement strand
TGTTGCTCGAATCGCTTGACGTTTTCGCTCAACGCGTGGAGCAGTCGCTTGGCATGATGCGGCGCCAATATGATGCGGCTGCGCACCTGCGCCTGGTTCATCCCGGGCATCACTTGGGCAAAGTCCACCACGAACTCCACCGGGCTGTGCGTTATGACGGCAAGGTTGGAGTAGGTACCCGATGCCAATTCTTCTGGCAAATCAATGTTCAGCTTCTTCTTCTTTTCTTCTTGTGCCATGGCAACAGGCTTAAGGGTTTATCGTTGATTGAAATCCAAATCGAGTAAGGCGGACAGCTCGCTGATTCGGCGCGGGTTGGAAGATGGTGCCGCCGGTTGATGGGGGTCGAAATGGACGGCTCCCCATCCCGCTTGAATGGCTCCGTCCACATCGCACTCCCAGTCGTCACCAATCATAACGGCCCGTTCTGCGCTCGAACCGGCCAGCGCGAGGCCTTTCGCAAAGCATTCCGGATGCGGCTTCTTGAAGCCCAGCGCATCGCTCGTGAACACCCCGTCGAAAAACGGCTCGAGTCCGCTTCGGTTGACCTTGATGTGCTGCACTTCTTCAAACCCATTGGTCAGAATGAACATCCGGTGCCCGCGTGTTTTCAGCGCTTGGCACACGTCGATGGCGCCTTCGAACAGGGCGGTGCGGTAAGGCGCCCGCTGGACATAGGCCGTACCCATGGCCTCGGCCAACGTATCCATGCCATCAAACGACGGAATGCCCAATCCTTGCACTGCCTTGCGAAAGCGAAGGGGCCGCAGTTCTTCTTTGGTGATGCGGCCTTCGCGGTATGCTTTCCAGCATTTCTCATTTTCAGCCTCGTACACAGGGATGAATTCCGCTGCTGTTTTGGCTTGAGGCAAATTGGGCTGAGCAATCTCCACAAAAATTTCCTTCAGCGCTTCCCGCGAATTGCGGTCAAAATCCCACAACGTGCGGTCGAGGTCAAAAAACAAGTCAGCGAGCGCGTTGGACGTGGACATGTCCCGAAGGTACGTCACCTCAACCAATGTCTATGAACCAGAACGACAGTGCCGTCAGGATGAACGACCACACAACAAATGCAAGCACCAAGATCCAGGGCATGCGCTCATGGCGCTCGTAATATTTAGCTGCCAAAATGGAGGCAATCGGCACGGAAATCAGGCCACTCACAGCGAGCAGTCCCCACATACCAAACAGTCGGCGAAACCGAACCACGCGTCTTCGTTGGGGGGTGAAGAAAGGCCGCTTGGGTTCCTTCTCCCCTCGAAATTCAGCCCACTTTCTGAGGATCCATTTGCCAAAGTAGAAGAACACCCAAACCCCGGCCGTAGCGCCTGCAGAAGTGATGATGACGGTCGACCAAAAGCCCCAACCTCGGGCAATCATCAGCGATGGCGTCACGATGAACTTGACCACCGCTCCAAACATCCACAGCACGATTTCAAGAAGTCCTGGCATGTTCACAGCTTGCTTCCGAAGGCCAAATCACCGGCATCGCCTAAGCCTGGTATGATGTAGCCTTTATCGTTCAATTCGGTGTCCACTGCTGCCACCCACAGGTGGGCTTGCGGATGGTTGCTCTGTACGTAATCAATCCCCTGCTGGCTCGCAATCGCGGCGAGCACGTGCACCGTCGCTGGGGTGCCGTGGGATGCAAAAAGTGCAGTGAGCACTTGAGCCAAGGAAGCCCCGGTGGCGAGCATAGGATCACAAACCACCAAGACCTTGCCGCAGAGCGGCGGCGATGCGACCGCGTCTATCCCGATCTCGAAAGCGTTGTGCGTTTCATCGGTGTAATTCCGGCACGCCGAGACGAAGGCTTGCTCCGCGCGGTCAAAGACGTAAGCCACACCCTGGTGCATGGGCAGACCTGCCCGCAAGATGGTGGCCAGCACCGGCTGCTCAGCCAAGCGATTTACCGGTGCGATTCCCAAAGGTGTGTGGACCTCGGAAGCAGCAAACCGCATGGATTTGCTCACCTCGATGGCCATGGCACTCCCCAACCGCTGCAGGTTGAACCGAAACCGCAGCGGGTCTTGTTGGACGCTCGCATCGCGCAGTTCCGCTACAAATTCATTGACTACACTGTCGGTTTGAGATAAGTCGGTTACCATGGTTTCTGCTTTAACAAACGCGTTCAAATGCTTGTTCGTACACCGAACGCCACCCCTTCCATTCGTTGCATTCACTGACCGTTTCGTTGTGCCACAGGAGGGTGAGCTCACCGTCCACGGCTTTCACTTCACCTGCCAATCGCTCGAGGGCATCCAGAGCTTGCTCAGGCGAAAGCCCCATGTACCGATTCAATATGGCGTCCATGGCTGCCGTGGGATGGATGGTAAGGTCGAGCGGGCGGTTTGCGGCCACATCGAAGGCTTTGAATGGACGCGACATGCCCGCGCGAAAACCGATGTGATCGGCGTAGCCCATGCTGTGATCATGTTGGATACCAGCGGCTTCCAACCGCCTCCATGTTGATGGAAAGCGTTGCAGCAAAAAATGTTGTCGAGCGTGTTGGACGGGTGCTTTGGAAAGTTCTTTCAAGCGGTTGACTTCCCTTTCGAGTCGTGCGATATCTGCCGAATCGTGGCTCGCAACTCCCGGGTGAATGCCCACGGAAGCGGATTGCAGGAGGCGTTGGACCAATGTGTGTATGCCCAGTTGCCGCCAATGAACCGGTGTGTCGTGCGGTCCCCTGTCGGCAAGCAAAAAGAAGTAACGCGCCTTCAGACCGTGCGCCGCGTGTACGGATTCAAGCCACTCGTACGTATCGTATGGGTCGTGTTGTCCGTGCACCAGGACAAGCCAGCGTTCGGCCAAGCGGCCAATGCGTCCATGGACGATGTCCTTTCCAACGGCACCAGCGGTGCGCCATACGCTGCGGTGCCGGTAGGCATAGGCGCTATCTATGTCGATTGTAGGATGAACCTTGTACGTTGAATGCTCCGGTGTGAGACCAATGGCACGTGCCCATGCCCGGATTCGGACCTCCACCTCTGGCCGCAACAACCACCCCTCCGCATGCGCCATCGAAGCCGTCGCTTGGAAGCGGCCCATGCCATCGAAGGCAGATGCAGGAGCATTGTACTCCTCCATCCGCGTAACGGTCCAAAACACCCAGCTCCACCAATCCGCATCCACCCGTGCATCAGCTACATTGGCTACGCCAAAGGGAAGCCTCCCCTTACCCGGTACGCCGGGGCCTTCCTCATCCGACCACGTGTTCCAACCTGTACATTCCAAGGCATTTCCTTCCAACAATCCGGAGGATGGAATCCATGCCGCGCCCAAGTCTGCATTCGGTGTTCCCCCGTATTGGACTTTTACGCCCTGGTGTTGCTCCCATTCCAAAACGGATGTGCACCACCGAAAGGGAAGGCCCAGGACCACATCGAAAACGATGTAGGCTACATAGGCGTGACGAGGCGTGGGGGCACCAGCCGTCCAGAGATTTACCGGTTCAGCCATGTGCGCAACGTTTGAGCAATATGCTTTGCCGCCTGTCCATCACCATACAGGGGAACGGAGAAATCCATCCCAGCGTACGCTTCTTCCAATGCCGTGACAACCGAATCCAATTCAGCGGGCTGAGCGCACAAGCGGGCTACTCCGTGGTCCAGCAATTCCGTCCACTCGGTGGCTTCCCGCAACACCGCTGCTGGTCGACCCATGAAATAAGCTTCCTTTTGTAAACCACCTGAATCCGTCCACACTTGGCGCACTTCTTTCAAGAAGTGAAGGATTTCGAGGTAACTCGCCGGCTCAAGCGCATCGATCCCAAACGATTCAAGCTGTGCGCGCCATGATGAACCATAGATCCGTTCTGCAACCTGCGCTGTTCGCGGATGAACCGGAAAACGGACGCGCCATGCCTTGGATTGTGCGGCTGCACCGGCCGATTCAATCCACACTTTCAAGCGATTGGGATCGTCCACATTCGATGGCCGATGCAAGGTTAGCAGAACCGTATCGGCTTCCGGAGCAACGGGCTTGGGTTGGCCGCCGAAATGCCTTGCTGTGTCGAGCATGAGGTCGCCTGACACCTCAACCTGGAGGCCTTCTCGCGCACCGCTCACAATGCCTTCTTTGCCGAGCAAATCCACTGCCGCTTGGGAAGGACAAAAAAGAACATCGCTCAAAGCATCGGTGAGGATGCGGTTGATCTCCTCTGGCATGCTGCGATCAAACGACCGAAGTCCGGCTTCGATGTGAACCACTGGCGTGCCCGTCCGGCTCGCCGCCCACGCCCCGGCGAGGGTGGAATCGGTATCGCCGTAAAGGATGACGGCGTCAGGAGCGTCTTGGGCAATGGCCGCCATCACCCCTTCCATCATCTGCCCCATGCGCACCGCGGGCACGTTGGATACGCTCAATACGTGATGCGCCGCAGGCAGGTTCAATTCGTCTACAAAGCGACCCGCCATGTCATGGGAATAGTGCTGCCCTGTTTGTAACACCCGTTCTTCAATGCCCAAAACAGGATCCTCCAGAATGCGGCTGAGCGCACTGGCTTTCATCCATTGAGGCCTCGCCCCGATGACGGTAAGAACGCGTTTCATTGCAATTGACCGTTGGCTGAATCGCTGGCGGCCTCAAAGCTCGCCTTCGTCAGCGAAGCTAAAGTAACGGTTGCGGGAAACAATCAAGTGGTCGAGCAACGGGCAATCCAACATTTTGCCCGCCCATTGAAGGTTTTTTGTGAGCTCTCGGTCGGATCGGCTTGGACGGACGTTGCCGGAGGGATGGTTGTGCACCGCGATGATGCCCGCCGCACGCATCGCGAGCGCTTTCGAATAGATGAGCTTCGGATCCGCGACGGTGCCCGTCAATCCACCCTTGCTGACCATCACCTCAGCCATGACCGCATTGGAACGCCGCAGCAGCACCAGCCAGAACTCTTCGTGCCCCAGATCCGATAACCGGATGGCGAACCGATTAAACACGTCGGCCGATGATCGAATGAAGGTGTCATGCGGCTGGGCGGTCATCTGCCGGCGCCGACCCAATTCCAACGCCGCGGACAATTGAAGGGCTTTGGCGCGGCCGATGCCGGGGACTTCCGTCATGCCTAAAGGTGGAATCGAGGAAAGCACTGACAAGTCTCCTCGCACCAATTCAAGCAACGCCTGCGCAGCCTAATGAACGGTGTGGCCTTGCACCCCTGATCCCAACAGCACCGCAATCAGCTCGACCGCGCTCAATTCCTGCGGTCCGGTCAACAACATTTTCTCCCTCGGCTGCTGCCCTCGGCCTCCATCATCCATGCGATTTTC
>CALGDB010000279.1 GCA_937884175.1 uncultured Flavobacteriales bacterium | reverse complement strand
CTTGGATGTGCTTGGCCGTCCAGACCTTCGCCTGAATCACGTCGTTCACGTAGCTGGCACGAACGGCAAGGGTTCCGTTTGCACAGCCATTGCCAATGCGCTGCAGGCCCAAGGCAAACGCGTAGCATTGTTCACTTCACCCCACCTGGAGGACTTCCGGGAACGCATGCGCATCGATGGCGCCGTGCCCGAAGAACAGTGGGTGGTGGAATTCATTCAGCGCATTCGTCCTGAAGTCGAATCGGCAGGATTCGTACCATCATTTTTTGAGTGGACGTTTGGCATGGCCTTGGTGTGGTTCGCCGAACAGGAAGTGGATGTGGTGGTCCTGGAAACGGGAATGGGCGGGCGGCTCGACAGCACCAATGTTTTTCCGCAACCGCTGCTTGCGGTCATCACGAACATTGGGTTGGACCACCAGCAGTTCCTTGGCGAAGACATCCGCTCGATTGCCCGAGAAAAGGCGGGCATCATCAAGGACGGGGTGCCCCTCGTGATGGGCCGCATGCGCCCGGAGGCTCAATCGGTGTTGTTGGAGACCGCAAATCGGTTTGGCGCCGAGGTCCACTACGCTGGAGTAGCTTCAGGGGTCGGTGAAGACGGTCCGCATTGGCCTGAAAACCGTGCCACTGCGCACAAGGCACTGGAGGTACTGAAGGCGACGCCTTTTGGGAATGATTGGGAGGTACCGCCACTGGAGGCCATCACGAAATCCGGGCACCCTGGGCGTTGGCAATGGTTGAAATCAGCGCCATCGGGTGCGCGCTTTCTGCTGGACTGTGCGCACAATATGGATGGCCTTCATCGGACCTTAGGAGCGATTGAAGCCCTCGAATACGATCGGCTTTGTGTTGTGTTTGGAGGGGTCAATGACAAGGACATCAGCGGGATACTGACAGCCATGCCCAACGCTGGATCGTATTATTTCTGTGCGGCCCAAATCCCCCGGGCACTGCCCAGTGCTACTTTGGCGCAGCACGCCGCGAAGGCTGGCTTGAAGGGCCATGCGTATCCAACGGTCAAAGCAGCATTGGAAGCCGCGCTGTCGGACGCACAGCCGAGCGACTTGGTCGCGGTATTCGGCAGCGTCTTCATCGCCGGTGAGGTGCTCGCTTGGGAGCGCCAACGAAGCGGACGAGGATCAGTGTAGGGCCGTCCCCGTCATTTCCGGTGGCTGCGAAATGCCCATTAACTTGAGCACCGTGGGAGCTACATCAGCCAGGATGCCGTCATGAATCGAATGGACGTATTCTGACAGAACGACCACCGGCACGGGATTGTTCGTGTGCGCCGTGTGAGGCGATCCGTCGGGGTGCCGCGCATACTCTGCATTGCCGTGGTCGGCGATGACGATGAATTGGTAGCCATTGGCGCGCCCGGCTTCGACCACTGCGCGGAGGCAGTCGTCTGTGACCTCCACTGCTTTGACAATCGCATCGAAAACACCCGTGTGGCCGACCATATCCGGGTTGGCGAAATTGAGACATATGAAATCGGGGGCCTCTCCGTTCTCCTTGTTCAGCTCCGGGACGATGAGGTTGACAATTTCGTGGGCAGACATCTCCGGTTGGAGGTCATAAGTAGGGACCTTCGGACTGTGCGCCATCAATCGACGCTCTCCATCAAACGGAACTTCCCGGCCTCCGCTCAAGAAGAACGTGACGTGGGGGTATTTTTCGGTTTCCGCAATACGCACCTGGGTGCGGCCCGCCGCCGCGACGGTTTCACCGAGTGTGGCCACCAAGTTGGGCTTGTCGTAAATCACATGAACGCCCTGAAACGAATCGTCGTAATTCGTCATAGTGACGTAATGCAACGGGATGGGTTCCATGTCGTGCTCGGGGTATGCTTGCTGGGTGAGTGCGGAAGTGATTTCACGGCACCGATCGGTTCGAAAGTTGAAGCAAATCACCACATCGTCTGGTGCGATGCAATTGGGGTCGCCGACGATGAAGGGCCGGATAAATTCATCTGTAATGTCTTGCGCATAGTGCGCTTCGATCCCGTCGGCTGCGGTCGCGTAACGGGCGCCCTCCCCACGGACGAGGGTGGCATAGGCTTGTGCTATGCGTTCCCAGCGGTTGTCTCGATCCATGGCGTAGTAGCGGCCATGCACGGAGGCAATCCGCCCTCCTGTTGTTTCCAGCACAGATTCAAGCTCAGCGATGTACCCTGCTGCGGTACGGGGCGAGGTGTCCCGCCCATCGGTGAAGGCGTGAATGGCGAAGTCTTGGATGCCGGCGGTTGCAGCGGCTTTGCAAAGCGCATTCAGGTGCGCTTGCTGCGAATGCACACCGCCTTGTGAGACGAGGCCCATGAAGTGCAAGCAAGCGCCTGTGCTATTGGCCCGGTCAAAAGCGGCCTGGAGGACCGATTCCTTCTCGAACGAACCCGCTTCAATGGCCCGGTTGATGCGGAACAAATCTTGGTAGACGATCCGGCCGGCGCCGATGTTCATGTGGCCGACTTCGCTGTTGCCCATTTGTCCATCTGGAAGCCCGACGTGTTCGCCGTCGGTCCGGAGTGTGGCTTTGGGATGTCGACGCAACAATTCATCCATAAAGGGGGTGTGAGCGGAGGCGATGGCGTTGCTCGAATCGTCTTCGCCGATGCCCCATCCGTCCAGGATGATGAGGGCGCATTTGTCTGAAGTAAGGGTCATGAGATAAGGGGAATCTTCGTGGTGATTCGGCAGCCACCGCGTTCGCTCATATCGATTGTCAATTCCCCGCCGTGCATTCGGATGATTTGATGGGCCAAATAGAGCCCCAATCCCGTGCCGGTGGTGTCGATGTGCTCGATGCGTTCGAATTTTTCCAGCACCTGCTTTCGCTTACTGGCTGGGATGCCTAGACCTCCATCGTCTACCGTGCATTTTAGGGCTTCTGGGGTTTGGGAGATTTCGACGTGAACGGGGGCATCATTCGGACTGTATTTCAGGGCGTTTTCGATGAGGTTGCCCCAGGCAAGGGCTATGGCATCGGCATCGCCTTCCACTAGGCCCATGGCTTGTTCGGAGGTCTTCAGTTCGATGGATCGGTCCCGGAAAGGGCCGGTTTGATAGCGCTGAATAGCTTCCTTCACGATGTGCTCTGCATCAAACGGTTCGCGGTTCATAGCTTTGCCCGAGACGAGGCGATTGCTCTGCAAGATATTCTCGACCCGCTGGGAAAGCCGGCTCAAGCCCGCGCTCGCATCTTCGTAAAGTTCGCGTTTGGTGGCTTCGTCCCATTCGTGGCGTTTGAGGGAATCGATGGCCAGTTGCGTGCCGGCGATGGGCGTCTTCAATTCGTGGGTAACCGCGAGCAGGAAGTGCCGCTCTTTCTGCGCCTGCGCCCGCTCTTTGCGAATGCCACGCCAGATAGCCACGAACCCCAAACTGAGCAGTCCCAAGAATACACTGCCCTCGCCGAGGATCATCAGCGTGTACCGCGATGCATTGGAAGTGCCCTCCAGCTCATCGATGGTGTGGTGTTGCTGAATCAACAGGTAGGCCCACCAGCTGAATTGCAACAGGATATAAACACCCAATACCGCTGTTAGCCACGTCCGATTAATTCGTTCCGATTGCTGCCTTGGCATGCCGTAAAGCTACGGTACGCCCTTCAGAATCGGATGCACACGTGCTCGCGTTTGAGGGCTTGATTGCGCGTCAAGAGGCCCCATTCGAACGCATCCATTTGCAAGGTCCATTCCGGCAGGGACCGCAGATGTTCCCAGGCGGCCTCCATATCGCGCGACCAATGGATGTCGTCGCACACGATGACGCCATTGGGGTGAAGCAAAGGCAGGCTCTTTTCGACGTAGCGGATTAGGGCTTCCCCCCGGTGGTTGCCATCAATGAAAATCAGGTCGTACGCCTGATCGGTGAATGCCTCCCAAGTCGCATCGAATTCGCCAGAAAAATACCGGATGTTCGTGACACCCAGCTTGGCCCAATGGGACTGGGCCAGTGCTTGAATGTGCGGGTTGCCTTCCACTGTGGAGAGCATTCCCGTGTGGCGGGCTAAGTAAGCAGAAGTGAGGCCCAAGGATGTGCCGAGTTCAAGTGTGGCCTGGCTTGGCAGGTGTGCCGCCAATGCGGCAAGGGCGCGGGCGTGTTTGGGACGCTTCAACGAACGCCGTGCAATGCCGGAGACGGTCGAAGTGTTGCCGGTAGCACCCGCTCCGTAATCCAATGCGGGCAAGATCTTATTGTTGGTTTTGAGTTCAGAACGCAGGGTTTCGATGTCCGCATAATGGAATTTTGTGCTGCGCATGCTCGTCAACAGGGTAAACAGCCAAGGGCTGTGGACGGAGCGCCAACTTCGGCTTGACAAAAGCCACCGAACAAACGAGGTAATGCGGAAGATGGCGTTGGATTTCACTTTGTCAAATGTACAGCCTTAGATATGCGATATTTCATCTATCTTTGCGCCCCGTTCGGGCGATTAGCTCAGTTGGTTTAGAGCACCTCGTTTACACCGAGGGGGTCGGGAGTTCGAGTCTCTCATCGCCCACTAAAGAAAAAGCCCCGCTTCAGGGGCTTTTTTTATGAACCGTTTTAGGCATCAACGCCTCTGCCGTGTAATCGTCAGGGCCCCATGGTAATTTTCTCCATCGGAGCGGCGCAGGATGTAATAGTAGGTTCCGTCGGCAACGGGTTCGTTGTTGATTCGTCCATCCCAGCCGCCTCCGTAGTCGTTACTTTGGTAGATGACATTGCCCCACCGGTTGTAAATCTCCAGCTTCGAGTTGGGGAATCCTTCTATGCCCGGAATGCGGAAAAAGTCGTTCATGGAATCGCCATTGGGAGAGAACACGTTGGGGATCTCGGTATCACAGGCGATGACCGATACGTTGAAGGTGCCTTCGGCCCCGCACTGGTCGATGACATAGATGTCCATATCGCCCTGTACTAATCCTGCTTGGAAATTACCGGATGGACCAATGAATGTTGCCAGCGAATCCAGCGCGTCATCGATCAGGACAAAGGCCGAGTCTTGCGGGTTGCCTAGGGCATCATAATTGGAGTACTGCCAGGTATAGAACTCGTACTGGCCTACCCAATTGCCGGCGAAATCCGCTTCGCCAACCCCGCCCGTTAGGTTCAAATCTCCTTGGATGCCCAAACATACTTCTGGGTCGTTGCCCGTGATGGGGTCCCAAACGGGGTATTCCACTTCCACATCAAAGCTGTCCTGGATTCCGCATGCGTCCGTGACCGTTAGGGTGACGATTTGTGAGGCGTCGAAATTGACCGTTTCAGTGGTGCCGTCACCTCCGCTGGACCAGTCGTAGGTGAATGGTCCAACTCCGGTGTTGATACCAGCCTGGAGCACCGTTGCGTCTCCTGGACACAGCGGGCTGTCGGTCTGTTCACCGTAGATGATCAGCTCGGGGGGCATCGTATAGGTAATGGTCGCCGTTTGCTCATTGCCGCAGACGTCCGTGACCGTAATCTGTGCAGCCCCCGGTTCGTCTGTTTCGATGACATTCACGGCCAAGGTGTCGGTATCTCCGGTGCTCCACATAAAGTCAAATGGGCCGTATCCGCCTATGGTCTCCACTTCGAGGATGGCCTCCCCGTTGCAAATGCCAACGGGGTTTTCGTATTGCAGTTGCGTCGGCTCGAAGTCAGCAATAATCAAGGTTGCCGAGCGGAGTACGGAATCTCCGCACAGGTTTACATACAGGTATTCGATGGTCACTGTTTCCTGCCCTTCCACCTCGGCATCGGGAATGACGATTAGCGGAATTTCATATGATAACTCACCTACTTCCATGATGACCTCAGGGTCAATGGTCTCGTAGTCGACGCCGTTGGTGGCCGTTCCGGAAATTGTCACGTTGAGGGTGTCGGCAACGTCTGCGAAGGGTCGCACCACCTGAAATACCGCGTCATTGCACGATTCCACAACCGTTGTGTCCCCTCCAAAGATTTGATTGCCAGAAATTGAAGCCGTTGCTGTGATGTCAAAGGCGTTGGATGAAAACGACCCACCCTCGATGAAAACTGCGCTATCGAATGCAGTGTCACCGGCATCGGCAATGGCGATTTTGATGTGGTAGGTAAGCCCGCACTGCACAGCAGCTTCGGCAACAAGGACCACCGTGAATCCATCGAGTTGCGTGGCATTCGGATCGCTGTTGTTTTCATTGTCCACGTAATATGCCGTATTGTTCATCCAGTTGGGGTCAACCTGTGCGCAGTTGTTTGCGCTGCCTGCTGAACCCACATTGCCATTGTTGACCGAGTTAATCGTCACAGGCGTGCCGCTGGTATTGGGGATGACTGCCAGGTTGATTGCATTGTTACTATATGCACCGTTGATGCCAGGTCCGCTCAGAAAAAAGCCAAAAGCGTCGTTGACGGACCCGCATACGTATTCATTGTATTCATCACTACCGAAACTGTAATTGAAGCTGATGGAGTCTCCGGTGGGGATGAAATCGAATTCAAGCACGGCTGCATCGTTGGTGTTAAACGTTGACAATTGATCTAAATCGGGGTCGTTAACCTGAAAATTGCCGCCGCCGGTCGTGGAGCTCCCCGAGTCGTTAGGTCCAATGACATTCGAACAACTTCCAGTAGCCATGATCATACCGTCCGGAATCAAGATATTGGAGTTATTGGCATCGAACGAGCCGATTTGGTCGAGATCGCCGGAATAGGTGACGTTAAATATTTCTACCCCTTCTCCCAACAGAATCGTCTCCACAACTTCCTGAGCTGTAAGGGTCTCATTAACAATAATCTGAGCGCGCAACTCCGCGGTTAGCAAAAGGATGAGCGTGAAGAGGAAAGAGAGGCCAATCAGATGCTGCTTCAT
>CALGDB010000278.1 GCA_937884175.1 uncultured Flavobacteriales bacterium | reverse complement strand
CCATTGCCGGTTGTTGGGATGTTTGGTTCGGCGAAGACAGCGCTCAACAAGAAGGGTTGGCCCGTGCGCAGCTCGACTTGCGCTTCGCGGATGGTCGGGCAGAAGGCACAATGCGCACACCCACAGGTGATTACCGCTACCTCTCAGGCCAGTTTAATGGCAACGAATTAAATCTTCAAACGTTTGACGGTGCCCACCTGTTTTACTTCAGCGCCACGCATTCCAATGATGCGTGGGTCAATGGTCATTTCTACAGCGGCGTCCACTACCACACTATATGGTCAGCAGCCCCTGCTGAACCATGGGATTCAAGTGCCAAATTAGACCAATTGAACCCTCCTGCGGACTCCTTGTTTGTTCGCCTAATCGACGAGGACGGCAACCCATACGAGCGCACCTTGTTACCAAAAGAAGGTCGCGTAACTGTACTGGATGTCCTGGGCACGTGGTGTCCCAATTGCATGGACGAGGTGCGACTACTGGCGGCACTTCCCATGGAGCATGCTGATCAACTTTCCATGGCATTCGAACGGCCAGATTCAGCCGCAGAAGCTTATGAACGGTTGAACCATTTTCGCACGGAAATGGGGGTGGACTGGGATGTCGTATTGGGCGGGAAAGCGAGCAAACAAGTTGCGGCCAATGCATTCCCGTTTTTGGACCACATCATCAGTTTCCCTACCACGTTGTTTATCCAGCACGACGGCACCGTTCACGTCCATTCGGGGTTCAATGGTCCCGCGACCGGCGCGGCTTACGAAGAAGAAGTTGCCACATTTAAGCGGTATGCTGCGCCTGTTATTTCGTTGGAAAATCGTTGACGCGGTCGACTTCGATGCGTTTTGTTTGGTTTGCCAACTGCCAAGCCGTGTAGAAAACGAGCTGGCCAATCTCAGCCGTCTTATCGTAATGGATTTTCTCCGGATCATCTCCGGGGCGGTGGTAATCCTCATGAACGCCGCTGAAATAGAAAATCACCGGGATGTTGTTCTTCGCAAAGTTGTAATGATCAGAACGGTAGTAAAACCGATTGGGATCATCTGGAGCATTGAAGGTGTAATCCAACGCTAGGTTGGTGTAGGTAGCGTTGGCGGTTTCGCTGATGTCGTGGAGCTCTGACGAGAGTTTGTCTGAGCCAATGAGATAGACGTAGCGATCGTCGTCCGGGTGCGCTTCATCTACACGACCGATCATATCAATGTTCAAGTTGGCCACGGTTTGTTCCAACGGCCAAATCGGGTGGTCAGCATACCACTCGCTCCCCAACAACCCTTTTTCCTCACCCACAACTGTCATCAACAATACGCTGCGCTTGGGGCCTTTGCCGGCCTTTACCGCTTCTTGAAAGGCTTGTGAAAGTTCCAATACCGTGACAGTGCCCGATCCGTCATCGTCTGCGCCATTATGAATCTCACCGTCGATTATTCCCACGTGGTCGTAATGGGCTGTGATCACAATCAACTCTTCACGCAACAGGGAATCCGAACCTGGGATGTAGCCAAGAACGTTCTGACCAATGACCGCTTCTTCGGTGCGTTCCAATGAAAACATCCACGATGCCTCGACCAAATCAACCGCGTCGGGAGCTTTCCCCTTCGCCAGTTTTTTACTCCACTTCTTCCATGATTTCACATCCGCAGCACTCCACCATCCGTCGGTAGCGCCGGCATCCACCATGAAAGTAGGAATACGCGTTCCCTCGCGCTCTTTTGGTTCTTCACGGTCCAAGCGCAACGACTTGCGCATCAACCACGGCTTCATGCGGCTGCGCAGTATACTCATGTCTTCGCTAACCACAACGACAGCGACAGCACCCCCGGCGTTTGCTATATCACGTGCTTCACTCAATCCATCGGTTCCAGCCACCACAACCGCTTTTCCGGCAACATCGGCCGAAGTAATAGCTGATGCACTGCTCACTGCTACCATAGATACGTCCTCGAGTGCTGATACCTTAAGCCCAGGGTAGAAAAGAAAGTCATCCAGAAATACAAGTGACTTCCCATTAACAGCAGCCTGTCCACCAGTAATCTGTGAACGAATCAACTTAACAGGTTGGTAGTAGGTAGAGCCGTCGTAAGGTTCGATGCCGAGGCTGTTGAAGTGGCTTGCGATGTAAGCAGCAGCTTTCTCTGCACCGCGCTCTCCTGTTTCACGGCCTTCAAACGCGTCGCTCGCCAAAACCATCAAGTGATTTTCCAAATCATCAGCCATTATCGTGGCCGCATAAGGCTGTGGATTCTCCAACTGTGCTAGCACTTGAAGTGAAGGAACCAGCGACAACAAACAAAGGATTACAGCGCAGGCAATCTTATTGACCCGGCGCTCGTGCCTGCCGCCTTCAAACTCCTCTTCCATGTAAGACTTCAAAATATCCAGACCCTCTGCTTCGGTGACAAACCGCGCGGGGATGCACAAGACATTGGCATTGTTGTGTTGCTTCACCAATTTAGCTACCTCGCTATTCCAAGCCAATCCAGCTCTAACCGATTGGTGTTTATTGGCTGTCATCGCAACGCCGTTAGCCGAACCGCAGATCAAGATGCCGAAGTCAGCCGATGCGCTCGCAACATCCTCCGAAACAGTATGTGCATGATCGGGGTAATCCACACTTTCCTCTGAATCAGTGCCGCGATTGATAACTTCGATGTCCTGGGATTCCAGGTACGTGATTAGGACCTTTTTCAAGGCAGGTCCAGCATGATCACCTCCGATTGAAACGCGCATTTTTCCGAATTTGAACGGCAAGTTAATTCACAACTTCACCGTTGATAGTGCATTTATCATGTGAAGAACTCCACAACAACTTCACTTTCGATTTAATCATTTTCGTTTAAGCTAATTCATCCTCCACAATTCAAAATTTTCACCCTCAAATTTTCCCCTTCATTTTTCCGGATGCTTTTGAAGGTTATCGACGATTCACGTTGGCATAAATTATCCGAACCACGTGCTGTACACAGGGTGTTTAAAACCATCTTTAAGCTTTGAAAATCAATGGTTCATTTTGCACCAGCCTGTTCAGAACTGGGATGTTTGTCGTGAACAAAATGTAAATCAAAGCAAAATCCAAGTGGCTTACCAACATAATCAACATCCTTATTACGATGGATTTATTTTCTAAGAAAGAGAATATTTTATTGTTGTATCTGTGGATGACAACTTGCTGCCTTTCGCAAGAATCTGTCGGTGAATGCAGCTGGACGATGTATACCTTTCCGAATGGAAAAACAGCAAGCGAAGGATGTTTAATCAATGGTCAACCCGAAGGGATTTGGACGGCGTTCCATGAAAACGGCAACGTCAAGAGCAGGGGCAATCGCCGGGACTTTTTGCTCGATGGGACCTGGGATTTTTTTGATTCAACCGGGGTCAAGTTGCGATCTGTGGAGTACGCAGCGGATTTGAAGTCGGGATGGGAACGCAGTTACTACCCCAACGGAGAAGTGAAGGTTGAGCAGCACTATGAAGCCAACCAACGTTCCGGTTGGATGTATGAATACGACCAGAAGGGCCAACCGCGGAAAGCGATTCCTTATCGCAGGAATTTGGAGGATGGGAAGGGCCGAGAATACTCGGCAGATGGACGAACGATCGCACTGCTCGAATACGACAAAGGCTATTTGCGCACCATCGAAAAAATCAACCGATACGATTCATTTGGGCAGAAGTCTGGGGTCTGGATGGAGTGGACAGGCAATGGTATTTTACAGGAACAAGGACCGTGGGAAGCGGGTAAGCGGAACGGATTGTTTCGGTTTTATGATCAATGGGGACAGCTCGAAGATGTGGTGAAGTATTTTGAAGGTGAAGTGGTTTTGGATGCGTTGGAAACCCAAGAAATTGATATTCGAACGACCACCCATACCAACGGAACTATTGCGACGCGCTCAACCTATGAGAAAGGGGTGCGGGTAGGAGTGTACACCGAGTACGATGAAGTTGGAAATATCACCATTGGCGCCCTCTATGAACAGGGATTAAAGATTGGCGAAGGGGTGACCAACGCCGAGGGCAAGCGCACTGGGGAGTGGAAGCAGTTTTATGCGGATGGTGCGCTCAAATCCGAAGGGGCTTTTGTTGAAGGTAGACGTGAGGGCCGCTGGAGGTTTTACGCGGAGACGGGTCAATTGATACAGGAGGGTACGTACCGAGACGGTGCCTTTCACGGAAATTGGCGGTGGTATTACATTGATGGCTCCTTGCACCGCGATGAATCGTACCGAAAAGGCAAAGCCGATGGAAATTTTTTGGAATTGAATCGCGCAGGTAAAACACTGGTGGAGGGCCGTTATGATTACGGATTGAAACAAGGACCTTGGATCATGGATGTGAATGATCACAGGGAAGAAGGTCAATATATTGATGGTGATAGGCACGGTACCTGGATCCATACCTTCCCAAATGGCACAGAGCAGTTCAAAGGCGAATTTGAAATGGGTATACCAATTGGCAAGCACGTCTACAAGGATTACAACGGTTCTACTGAACGGGTGGAACGCTACAACCTCGGACAGCGCGAGGGTAAATGGCTTTATTACGGGCCAAATCAGATGCTTCAACAAACCTTGGAATACAAGCGCGGTGAGCTGGTGCGAATTGATGGCAAGCGAATCAAATCCGCTGAGGGTTAACTTAGAGGGATAAGCATGGAAACCCGGGAACAAATGGTGGCGTGGACGGATGTGTGGACAGACCCCACATTGGTCTTTAGTGAAGCAGGCGATTTGCTGCACACCAATGCTGCTGCGCTTCGGGTTTTTTCGGATTCAGAACGGGAAGAAGCTGTAGACGTTTGGAACCACATTCAAACACACCCCGAACACCATCCATTCCCTTGGTCCAATACGGCAGGATCAGCTGCCTATACTGTTCACCCGGGCCAGGTCGACGGATGTTATTTCGCTGTGTTTAAAGATTCTCGTGAGCATGGTGAGTTGGTGGCAGCATTGAACCATAATAAATTGCTTTACAGTGGTTTAGCTAATGGTACAATCGAAGGTTTGGCGTTGGTAAATGAGGGTAAAGTCATCGATTCAAACCCGCAACTATGGCGTGTAATTGGTGTTTCCAATGCAGTTGAATTAGCGGAAATCAACTTAGAAACGTTGCTTGGGGTGCGCAATTGGAAACGTTTGGCGGTTCGTCAGGGTGAGGTGCTTGAATTTGAATTTGTCAACCTGTTGGGTAAGCAGTTGGTGGTGGAAGGAAGGATGAGCCAAGTAGGGGAGGACAGCGAGAGTTTTGCTTTGGCGTTATTGGATATCACTGAGAAACGGAAAATTTCACAAGACCTCCTTCAAACCAAGGAAAGATTCCGTTTGCTCGTGGAGACCAATCCCTTCGGTTTGTTTTTGGTGGTGCAAGGCAACATCCGTTATACCAACCAAGCAGGTATGGAAATCCTCGCCATTCAAGACGAGGAGGAAGTGTACAACCAGCGCCTCACGAATTTCTTCGAGGATGGTGACCAAGTGCGGATCACAGAGGACATGGATCGCATCTTATCGGGAGAGAAGACGACTTACCTAGAGGTATCTATTTTGCAAGCTAATGGGAAGGTGAGGGAAGTTGGTGTTCAGATGGTCTTGAGTTTCTTTGATAACCAACCAGCGGTGCAGGTAACAGTCAATGACCTGTCCACGCGCATGCAGTTAGTTAGGGAGCAGATGCGGCGATCCTCAGCCGAGGAAGCCAACTCCCTCCTCAAGGAGGAAATCAATCAACACCGCAAAACGCAGAAGCAGTTGATGCGGGCAGAACGCTTTAACCGCTCCATTATCGAAAGCTCTATCGACATGATCATGGCGTTCGATGCGGAGGGGAATATCATTCAGTTCAATCATGCAGCATCAGTGGAATTCGGGATGACCGCGGAGGATGCGATGCAACTGAAGGGGCACGACTTCCTCGAGAACCCAGCGGATTTTGAAACTATACAAAAAGATCTGCGCAAGCAGCGGTATTACGCCGGTGAAGTTGCGGGACGTCGGGCAAGCGAAGAGGTGTTCCAAATGCTGATTTCCATTGCAGCCTTGCAAAACGAAGAGGGAGAGGAAACAGGATTTGTATTAGTTGGCCGGGACATCACGGATATTCGTTTGGCGGAGCAAGAATTGCGCCGAAGCGAAGAGCGGTACCGGGATATCCTGGACAACGCGAGCGATCTGGTTTTCTTGATGGATGAGGAAGGGCGAATCACGTATGCCAATCCGGCATTTTTCTCCACACTGGGGTACGACGCTAAATCACTCAAAACGATCAAAATCCAAGAAATTGCCTCACCCCCAGATGGCCAGAGGATCCAGGATTGGAAGCACTGGTTGGTGGGTAATAGTAACGAACTAACCTTTACAGGCAAGGATGGTTCGGAGCTGAGAATGCTCGGTGGGGGTTCAATTCAAACCAATCCCAAAGGCCAACTCATTGGCCTACGCTGCATCTACCTGAATGTTTCGGAGGTGCGGGCCTACCAGCGTTCCGCCCTCGTGCAATCTGCTAAATTGGAATCGATCTTCAATTCGACCCGTTACTTACTCATGTTCACCATTGATCAGAAATTCAACGTGACCTCGGTGAACCAAAACATCGTGGAGGTGCTCAACGAGCAGTTTGGTTTTGAGACCATTGTGGGAACACCCATCCTCGAACTATTAAAAGAGGTGGTCTCCGAGGAGTTCTATAGAGGGCAGTTTCAGTTGTTTGTGCGCGCTGCGCAAGGGGTGCAACAGCAATTTGAATTGCCGCTGGTCACTCAGCAAGGGGAGGTTGTGTGGTACCAACTATTCGTCAACCCTGTGCAATACGACGAGGGCACCAAAGAACTCAGCTGCATCGCCTACGACATCACCGAGCGGAAAGAGATTGACAACCAAATCCGGGCTGCCCTCGAGGAGAAGGAAATCCTGCTTCAAGAGGTCCACCACCGGGTCAAAAATAATCTGCAAGTTATCTCCAGTATGTTGAATCTGCAGCGACGGTTTGTGGATGATGCCAAGATGTTGGAGGTATTGGATGAGAGCCAAAACCGCATCTCGACGATGAGTTTTATCCATGAGAGCCTCTACAAGAATTCGGACTTCAGCTCGATAGGTTTCTCAGACTACCTCGAGCGACTGACACAAAACCTTATCCACAGCTATTCAAATTTGACAACAGGAGTGGAGCTGATCACAAAGCTCGATGACGTCCACATCAACCTGAAGCAGGCCATCCCGTGCGGCTTGATCGTGAACGAGCTGGTCTCGAATTGCTTGAAGTATGCATTTAAAGGCATGTCATCTGGCAAAATCTACTTGCGTGTCCAGCGCGTGGGTGTAAATCTTGAGATTCAAGTGGCCGATAATGGGGTAGGGCTTCCAGAGGATTTTGATTTTGAAACCAACGAGAGTTTGGGGGTTTACTTGGTTCAGGCGTTGACGGACCAACTCGACGGAAGCCTTATTGTGGATAACAAACACAGCGATAATGCGTTAGAATGGACAAGCGGGGCCTCATTTTTGGTTAGTTTTACCCCATTGACCGACTAAGATTCACTTGACATGCCAATCAACATTCTCGTAACCGAAGACGAAAGCATCGTTCGTAAGGACATCGAACGCTGCCTTGGCAACCTGGGCTACAACGTTGTAGCCTCTGCCGATAATGGAGAAGACGCCATCAACATGGCAATGAAGCATAAGCCGGATTTGGCGTTGATGGACATCATGATCAAGGGCGACATGAACGGCATCGCTGCAGCAGAAGAAATCAAGCGCAACATGGATATTCCAGTGGTTTTCTTGACGGCATATGCCGATGAAAGCACACTGAATGAAGCCAAAATGGCCGAGCCCCATGGCTACATCTTGAAGCCATTTAAGGATGTGGACATCCAGACCGCTATCGAAATGGCGCTGCACAAGCACGGCAAGGAACAAGAGGTTCGTCAGGAAACGGAGTTTTTAAGAAGCTTGGCAGAGCACAAAGAGGACACGAACATCATCTTCGTGAAGAACCGCAGCCGCCTCATCCGTGTTAAAAACGACGATCTGCTGTTCGTTGAGGCCCTCAAAGATTATGTAGTGGTCCACACCACAACGGAAAGCTACACCATCCACTCCACTATGAAGGACGTGGAAACCAAGTTGAGCGGTTCCGACTTCATGCGCGTACACCGAAGCTACATCGTCAACATCGAAGCGATCGAAAGCATCAAATATTCGATGATCACGATTCGCGGTATGGAGAAAGAAATCCCTGTGGGCGGAAGCTACAAGGGTTCACTCGCTCAGCGCATCAACTTGCTCTAAACAAATTTCAACAAAATAAATGGTACAGCGCCCCACTACGGGGCGCTGTTTTTGTACTTCGACTCCTCAAGCACATAAAGTGGTTGAGGGAGCTTGATTTTGTACTTGAACTGAGCGACTGGTTGGGGAGAATCCGCTTACTTTTGTTATTTCAGATTAGAAACCAAAGTCACGGGACTATGAGCGACGATCAATCAAGAAACACGTACAATGTAAACAGTGAATCCAAGTGCCCTTTTTTGGGGGGTTCCTTGAAAAAAAGCGCGGGCGGTGGAACACGAAACACCGACTGGTGGCCAAATCAATTAAACCTCAGCATTCTTCGTCAGCATTCAGCGCTTTCAAACCCCATGGGAACCGACTTTGATTACAAGAAAGCGTTTGAATCATTGGATTACTCGGCGCTGAAGGAAGACATCAACAAGTTGATGACAGACTCCCAAGATTGGTGGCCAGCGGATTATGGACACTACGGGCCCTTTTTCATTCGCATGGCATGGCACAGCGCAGGGACATACCGAATTCAAGACGGACGCGGTGGGGCCGGAGCTGGAACCCAGCGTTTTGCACCACTGAACAGCTGGCCGGACAACGCGAACCTGGATAAGGCGCGCTTGCTTTTGTGGCCGGTCAAGCAGAAGTACGGAAACAAAATTTCATGGGCTGATTTGATGATTCTTGCGGGCAACTGTGCACTAGAGACTATGGGGTTCAAGACATTTGGTTTTGGTGGTGGCCGAGCGGATGTGTGGGAACCGGAGGAAGACATCTACTGGGGTTCAGAAGGCGAATGGTTGGCGGACCAGCGTTATTCAGGCGACCGAGACTTGGAAAACCCGTTGGCGGCAGTGCAAATGGGCCTGATCTATGTAAATCCAGAGGGCCCCAACGGAAACCCTGATCCACTCGCGGCTGCGCGTGACATTCGGGAGACATTCGGGCGAATGGCCATGAATGATGAAGAGACTGTGGCATTGATTGCGGGGGGACACACCTTTGGTAAAACCCATGGTGCGGCCGACCCTGAGAAGTATGTAGGAGCAGAGCCCGCAGGGGCAAGTATTGAGGAGCAAAGCATGGGCTGGAAGAACACCTTCGGCACAGGCACTGGCGGAGATACTATAACCAGTGGTTTGGAGGGAACTTGGACAACAACCCCCACCCAATGGAGCAACAACTACTTTGAAAACCTTTTCGGTTTTGAATGGGAGTTGACTAGAAGCCCGGCGGGAGCGCAACAATGGAAGCCGAAAAACGGAGGGGGTGAAGGCGCTGTTCCCGATGCCCACGATCCATCGAAAAGCCACACACCGATCATGTTGACGACTGATCTGGCGTTGCGAATGGATCCGAAGTACGCAGTGATTTCAAAGCGATTCCATAAAAATCCAGAGGAGTTTGCAGATGCTTTTGCGCGAGCGTGGTTCAAGCTGACGCACCGGGACATGGGGCCGATTCACCGCTACTTGGGCCCGGAGGTTCCAACCGAGGAGTTGATATGGCAGGACCCAATTCACGCGGGGGATACCGTCGGCGCCAGTGATGTGGCGGCACTGAAGTCCAAGATCATGTCATCGGGCCTGACTGTTTCAGAGGTGGTTTCAACTGCCTGGGCCTCTGCTTCAACGTTCCGCGGCAGCGATAAGCGTGGGGGCGCGAACGGCGGCCGCATCCGTCTGGCACCTCAACGCTATTGGGAAGCCAATAACCCCACCCAATTGAACCGAGTGTTGGGTATACTAGAGGGCATTCAGAAGGAATTCAATGGTGCCGGAGGCGCGCAGGTGTCCATGGCAGACTTGATTATTCTGGCGGGGTGCACGGGCATTGAAAAAGCCGCAGCCAATGCAGGATACACCATTGAAGTTCCCTTCATTTCAGGTAGAGGCGACGCAACGGAGGCACAAACCGACGTGGAGTCCTTCTCAGTGCTAGAGCCGCGCGCAGACGGATTCCGAAACTACCGAAAGTCAGGAGTTGGTGGAGCGACGGAAGAAATGTTGATCGACAAAGCCCAATTATTGACATTGACTGCACCCGAAATGACCGCCTTGATCGGAGGATTGCGTGTACTAGGCACCAATTATGATGGTTCAATGCATGGGGTATTTACCGAGCGGCCGGGTGAATTAACTAATGACTTTTTTGTCAATTTGCTGGATCTCAATACAACATGGAAGGCTGTGGACTCGGTGTCTGAAGGTTTTGTTGGAAGTGATCGCGTCACCGGGGCCATGAAGTGGACCGCATCCCGAACGGATTTGATTTTTGGTTCCAATTCTGAACTGCGTGCTATCGCGGAGGTATACGGATGTTCCGACGGAGAAAAGCAATTCATTGATGATTTTGTGAAAGCTTGGGCGAAGGTCATGGACCTTGACCGTACTTAATTCGACAGATCGATTCGAAAAGGGGCTGCAAAGCCCCTTTTTTAGTGGCGGTAAGAACCTCTGAATGAAGCAGTTCAGCGAATTTTAGAACGTATAAAACCATTACCAATTATCACCAGCACCATAAAATGGTGGCGCCTGTGCGGGGTCTAAGGCTACATTGGTGGCTGCGAATGATATATCCCTTTCGGACGGAGATTGGTTTGGGCTGACGGAAGCCCGCTAAGGTCATAACGTACTGTGATCAATTGCTGGCCGTGACTGTGATTTTTTGCGTGCGGTCACCCCAACTTAAGACGTACATACCCGGAATGCAGGAATGGAGGTTCAGGAACTGACCTGATTGAACCCTCTCCTGTTGGACTAATCGTCCACGCACGTCATAGACGCGTAGGTCGACCGGTGCATCACCCTCCCCTTTGAAAACTAAGGGCTGTTCTGCAGTAAGGATAGAGGGATAGAAGAAGGTAATAACCTCTTCCACCCCTTCTACATGTGCCGGGTTGCCGCTGAATACCACGTTGTCGTAGTAATAGGTTGTTGTTCCCGACAGGTAACCAGGATTACCAAAATCAAAGAAGATGGAAAGGGTTGTGTAATCCAAATTGTAGTTCAACGCAGGCGTTCCCGGAATGGGTTGGGATAAATCAAATGTCAGTGTTTCCCATTCGTATGCTGTTGTGGTGTTCACTTGGGTTTCCACACTGTTCGTTATGTTCAAGTATTCCTCCGCCTTCAATCGAACAGCGATTCCCGCAGCTGGCGAATAAACATCTACACTAATGGTGGTGTAACCGGGCTCAAACGCGATGGGCTCAGCTAACCCCAGAGGGGTGCTCACGGTTGTTCCGGAGTAATCCAACGCGAGCCAGTGCTTGGTCACTTTGGTTACTTTATTGATTTCATTGACAGGGTCAATAGCGGTTTCAGAGAAATTACCCGCAAAAGAGGTGGTCTGGTAGTGCACGGTCTCATCTTCATGGGTAATTGGTAGGCTGACCTGAAGAAGGCCTCCCGCACCATCGAACAACTCTACGTCGTCAAAATAGAACGTGGACAAAACACCTCCATCGCCGTACAAACCAAAATCCAACATGAAGGCCACTTGGTTGAAGGTGCCACTAGGCACACCGGTAAAGTCCCACTCCAAGGTTTCCCAGTCGTTCGCTATTGTTGTTATCGCATCAAGCTCTGTGACACCCAGTCCCTCCAACTTGAGTCTAACCACCGCTCCAATCATGGGAGAGTAAATCTTCAATCGAAACGCTCCAATCGCCGACAAATCAAGGTATGAGGGCAGTGTAATAATAGAACCCGCCCAAATTTCTCCGCCTGGGTTGCGAACCATTTTCGCGACAAAATCTGAGGGGTTGTTATCATTGATGTTGGGGTTTGCCACAACGGTGGTCTCGGCCATTTCGAAATCAATAAATTCAGGGGTTGATTCAGGAGTCTCAAAATCAAAAGGAAGGTCGACTTGCCCTAAAGAAGAGGTGGCCGTCAGCAATAGCGGGATCCAAAAGTATCGCATGGTGAGAGGAGGGGGTGGGGCGGCTCACCAGGCATTTCTGGCGGATTGTTGACGCGTTAAACCTGTAAGGTACAGCAAACTAATCAAGAGGCCTATTTTTACACCGTTTCAATCGGTGTTGTTTGTTTAAAGTCGCTCCTTTGAGGGCTTTCACTTTTGACTTTTCGATGAGGGACTAGTGGATTTTGGGTAGCCTGGGCAAAGCGCATCAAATAAGTGCGCCACCGTTCGAGTGTAAACGGCTCAAACACTAGGTAAGCGCGATGTATTGATCTCATGCTCGTTTTGAAACGATTCAGAGATGTTATTTGTGTTCGGGAGTTTTAACTCTGCTTTTTCCGGAGATTTTATTGGTAACGGCCTGCAGGAGGAACCTTAACAAAACAGGCTTCGTAGTTCCCGCCTACCCTGAGGTGGCGAACCACAGTTGTCTTATCGATTGATTTAATAGACCAGCGTTTGCATAGCGTGCGCTGGAATGGATGTTCGAGCCTCCTGCCCGTCCATAACTAATGTGTAATTCAACGCTTTGTCTGTTCGGTTCATAACCACCGTGACTAAGCTGCCGTCAGGGTTTTGGAATGTCGTGCTTTCGATGGTGCTGCGGCTGGCCGATGTACTCACACGCAATGCTCCGGGCTCAATGAAGCGTGAAAAGTGCCCGATGTAGTAGTACGTCGGGGTGAAGATCAGTGAGTCGCTTTGGGTGTCGGCGTGAACGGGGGCAAAACAAAGATTCTGCACGTGGTTAGGCCCGCCGGTTTCGTCGAGGAGAATGTTCCAGTCGGTCCACCCGACGGTGCCGCTGTTGAAGTCATTGATCATAGAGTTACCGTAGCGTTCTGCGTTGGACCAACGTTCGTAATGCGCCGAATCAAACGCCTCTTGACACCCTTCCGTGAACAAGAGCTGCTTGTCGGGGTAGGCTTCCTTGATCAGTTTTAGATTATCATACTTGGGATTGCCACCGGTCCAGGTTTCATACCAGTGAAAGCCGGTGCCCCAGGCGTATTTCGCTGCGTCTGGATCATTGAAAATGGTGTTTGCACGGTGCGATATTAGGTCGCGGTTGTGGTCCCACACAACAATTTTCTTATCCCCATATCCAGCCGCAACCATGGTAGGGCCGAGGTTGTTTTTTAAAAAATCGCGCTCCTGCTCAGCGGTGTAAATGCATGATTCCCACCGCTGCGTTGCCATGGGTTCGTTCTGGATAGTAACCCCCCAGACCGGAAGCCCTTCCGCCTCGTAAGCCTCGATGAATTTGACGAAGTAATTAGCCCACGTTTGGTAGTATTCGGGCAGTAATGATCCACCGCGCAGCATATTTTTGTTGGTTTTCATGAAGGCCGGCGGGCTCCAAGGGCTCGCATAAAACACCAGATCATCCCCAATCATGGATGCAGCGCGTTTGATCATCGGAATGCGCTTGGCGCGGTCTGGCTCAATATTAAATGTGGTTAAAGCAGAATCCCCCTCCTCTATGTATGTGTGGCTGCCTAATCCAAAGTCGCAGCTGTGGATGCTCGTCCGTATAATATTGTAGTTGATACCCCCTTCGCCAAAATAGGCATCCATGAACTGGGATTGCACAGGTGCGGTCAATTTTGAAAAAACCTCGGCAGAAGCATCCGTGATGGCACCTCCAATTCCAAGAAATGATTGGAATTTTTTAGTGGGATTCACGAATATCGCGATCTCGGTTTCAAGGGGTTGGACCGCATTCCTGAACTGCAATTTTTCGGTTTCTGTTAGCCGCAATGAGGTGTTTGCTGCAGTGCATACCACATGGATTCCACGGTCAGGGAGGTTAGTGGTTAAACCATCACCATGTGAGGCCTCCGTTACAGGGGCGCAAGTGCCTAGCGAGAGCAAAAGAGAAAAAAGTGTTACTCTTAACATTTGACCGTATTGTTCTTGGAACGTTTTGATGTGCAATAAATGATTTGTTATCTGAAAAGCGATACATGGCCTTGGTGCAATTGTGAGTTCTCACCACCTTGAAATTTTAATTGAATTTTCCAAGTGTATAAACCATCGGGAACGAAGTATTCCTCTGAGCCTGCATTTGACTGCCCAATCCAACCTTCTTCAGGGTCGGTTGATTCCCAAACTATTTCTCCCCAACGATTGAAAATTTGGACGCTGTATTCAGAGATGGCGGCTTTCCCGGTTATGGATGGTTTCCACGAGTCATTGAATCCGTCATTGTCTGGCGTGAAAGAGTTAGGGACGTAAAAATTCAGGTCATCTTCCAGCAAGATATTACGGTATGAGATATCCGTGCAGCCATATTCATTCAGTGCGCTGAGGCTTACATAGTATTCTCCCGGAGCATTAAACATTAAGGCGGGATTGGTTAGTGAGCTCGCGCTACCGCTTGAAAACTGCCAATTGTAGCCATCAGCGCCAATTGAATTATTGAGGAACTGAACTTCAACTGGAAACCCAAAATTTTGGGATATTAAATAGTTGAAATCAGAAGTTGGTGAAGGAAAAACAGAAACATCGAAGCTCAGAACAGAAGAGCAGGACAAAACATTTTCGACAGTTAAGGTGACAGTATTTGTAATTACGCTCTCGGAATTATTTTGGAACAAATGCTGAGTGTTTGCGGAATTAGAGCCATTTCCATCACCGAAATCCCATGAGAAGAAGTCTCCATTTGAGGTTGTATTCTCGATTGTTACCAGAAGCGGGGAGCAGCCTGAAACCACGTCTGGAGAGATGTTAATAGACGGGCTATCATAAACAGTATGGGTGCTAGAGGTTTCCGAAACGCAATCGGTAAAGACGGTGGTGCCCGCCAGAGTTACCTCGTATTCACCACCGCTATCATAGGTGTGAATGGGGTTAGTTGCGGTAGAGGTCAAACCATCTCCAAAATCCCAGAAGACAGAACTTATGCCATCAGATAGATTGATGAATTGAACGGGTTCGCCAGGGCAAGAGAATGGGGGCTCCGAATCGAAGCTGAGTTCGGCAGTTTCAATTACGGAAATTTGAATAGAGGTGGTATCAAAGGCGCATCCGTTGCCAACAAATTGTTGAACTATGAAGGATCCGGCGCTTTCGAAAGTGTGCAGCGGGCTTGCTTCAGCACTTAAAAACCCATCTCCAAAGTCATAGGATACAGCGGTTGTTCCTTCTGAGAAATCTGTGAACTGCACTTCGAGCGGAGCACATCCTTGAGCGACATCGGCGCTGAAAAATGCAGTGACATTATTTGGCAGAACTGTTATTGTTTGATTCGAGGAATCTACCCCACAATCGTTCGTTGCTAATAGGGTTAAATTGTAATAGCTGATAAGGCTATCTGTAAAAAATGTGTGGGACCCAGGCTCTTCAGAAGTTGATGTAGTCCCATCACCAAAATCCCATTGCCAAATCTCAGCATTTCCAGTGGTTAAGTTATTGATTTCAACGACAAAGGGAGAGCAAAACTCATTTAGATTCGTTGCAAAATCAGCCACTGGAACTGGCAGGGCTGTTATTGTGTCTGTGGCCAAATCTGTTCCGCAGATGTTCGTGACCTCTAGGCTTATGGGGTAGATCACAATATCGTCACCCTGCAGGAAAGTAATGGTATCAGGAGTTTGCAGTGTTGACGTGCTTACCCCAAAATCCCACAAGAAGTTCAAATAACTTCCAGAAGAAGTGTTTGCAAGCCCGACCTGGACAGGCGCACAGCCATAAGACTCACTAATTTCCATAGCTGCAATTGGAGGGTCTATAATCTCATGTTCGGCGTAAGCCGTATCCAAGCATCCGAATTCGCTAGTTGCAATTAGGGTTAAATCATGAAACCCCACCTCTGGATTGAAGTATAAAGGAGTAATTTCATTTGATGTTTGTCCGGCTCCGAGTTGCCATGAAAAGGAGCTAGCGTTCACAGAATTATTTATAAGGTCGATATAGTCGTTCGTACAACCAATTGGTGCGAGAGTGAATGCTGCTTGAGGAAGTTCGTTAACAATTTGAAGAATTTGAGCTGTATCTGCGCAGCCTGTGGCCGGGCTTGTAAAGGTGTAAAAGACATCAAAAATTCCGGCACCTATCGAAGGGTCAAATTCCCCGGTCATAGGATCAATAATACCCTCTCCACCCCAAGTTCCACCAGCAGGAGTAGCGGCTAATTCAATAGTAGCGGCATCGTTTGGACAAACACCGGAAACGGGATTAGCTGAGATAGCCGGCAGCCCTATCACTTGTATCTGCAGATTGTCGGAAGAGTAACAGGTTCCGGCGCCTGTTTCGAGCGTAATTGTATGAATACCTTCGCCGCTTAAGTATGGATTAAAAAGGTTGAGCTCGGGCACACCTATTCCGGAGCCACTCCAAGTAACGTTTTCAATAGGGTAGAACCCTGTTAATTCTAAAAGCCCAGCGTTGAGGCAGACTGTCTGATCGGACCCAGCATCAGCGAGCTCCAATTCGTCCACGACGATGAGAATAGAATCTTGGCTCGAGCAGCCAAAAGCACTGGTGAACTGATAAACAATATCAAAACTTCCTAATTCAAATGGTGTGAAGACCCCATCGGGCGTCACACCCACACCGCTCCAAAAACCATTTCCTTCAGTACCCGTTAGTGGACTATATCCATCCAACACTTCTTGTATCTCTTGATTGCAAAGATTGAGGTCCTCACCTGCATATACCGAGGGTAGGGGATGCACGGTAACATACAAATTATCACTGCCAGTACAACCATTGAAATCAGTTACCGTAAGGACGGCTTCAAGGGATGATTCGGTAAATAGTGTATCCAAAAACACCTCGCCGTTTCCAAACAATTCGGACGGCGACCAATGAACGTCTACGTACGGGTCGGTGCCGCCAATCACTTCTCCTGTGACAAAAGCCTCTTCTCCAAAACAAATTGAAATATCTTCTCCGGCACTAACAACTGGCACGCTGAACACTTCAATCAGTGCGGAGTCAGAGCTTGCGCATGAACCGCTTCCAAGAAAGTAAGTGGCCTCGTAAACACCCTCGTCCGTAGGAAAGAAAACACCTTCTTCGGTAATACCAATGCCGTCCCAAGTTCCCCCCGGTGTTTCAGCTTGGACTTCAATAGGATTGCCATAGCCGCAAAAAGATAAATCTGGACCTGCGTTTGCAGCAGTGAGTTCTACAACATCAATTGTAACGCTATCTACACCCACACAAGAATTCAAGTCGGTAAAAGTATATAGCAAGCTGAAACTACCAATCTCAAAAGGCAGGAATCCACCAGCGTCGGTTATGCCATCCCCTTCCCAAAAACCAACACCGTTTGTTATAGGGGAAGGAAATAACGGCTCTTCAATGGGCTGATTACAAAATGTTAGAGCATTACCAGCATCTACCACAGGCAGCGGGTTCACAAATACTTCAAAATAATTTTCCCCAATGCAGCCATTTGCATCCGCGACTTCTAATTGGTAAAAGCTGGTGATATTCGGAAATGCCGTTGGGGTACTAAGGTTATTGTTATTTAGCGTTTCAGGAATTGGAGAACCTATGCCTAAACAGAAGTCAATGGAGCTCGAAGCCCCATTTGCGACGGTGAAGCCATCAAAAACTAATTCCCCGGTGTAGTTATTAGAGAGCGAGGCTGAAGAGCTGCCCCAACCATTTCCAGCGGAGTCGAATCCTTCGAAGGTGTAACAATCATCTACCAAACAAACTTGGCTTTCCCCCACACCTCCTTGATGAATTATCGTACCACCACTAGAGATTACCCATGAAATTTCGTTACTGTTCGATGAATTGGAGACACCTATATCAACCAAATGACAAGGGCTCCAATTATATCCGAGATAAGGTTCGGATCCGCCCGTGATGCCAATATCAATTATAACTGAATCACCGGCACAGACTATTGGAATATCGGGCTGTGAAATTTCAGGCAATTCCCAGACCTCTAGGCTAAACTGCTCTGTACTCGGGCAGCCAGCTGAGGTATAACCGGTCACGGTAAACACAGAGGACACAGAAGGCGATGCTATTGTAGAATTTGAATTGACGGAAGAGAGAAAGGGGCTTGAAGACCAATTGTATGAATTCGCTCCTGACACCGTTAAAGCGGTTTCCGCACCATTACAAATTGCAGAGCCAGCGGATGATTCAATTGACAGGTTTGGGGGCGATTGGACTAGAATTGCCTCTGAATCGTACACGCTACCACAAATATTGGTAGCAGTTAGTTCGACATTGAAATCACCTGCAGCGGCCCAAGTTGTATTGCCGGGGTTTTGCTCCGTTGAGCTCACATTTTCACTTCCTGAAATAACCCAGTCATAACTTGTAATAGGCGTATTACAAGATTCATAATTCGCACCAACATATGCGTTTTCACCAGCACAGATATCGGGGAGGCTGTTGATATTGATCTCCGGTAAATCATATGAATCGATGATATCTGAATGAGTAAAAGTGCCGCATGAGTTCGTTTGAATCAATTCTAATTCAAAGGTCCCTGCGTGGAGAACTTCGATTTCAGGGGTTTCAGACCCAGTATTGGTCCCATTAACAAATTGAAAGTGTGTATCCCACCAATTCCAATTGGAGGGGCAATCAATATCTAAATATTGCATGTTCCATGAGGTGGACAAGGCACATATTTCAGGGTTCACTGTAGTGTTGATTGCTGCAAAAGAGAAAGGAACGCAGCCATTCGATTCAGACGTGGCACCCCAAATAAAATCCGGTGAAAGGGGCTCCTCAATGCATACTTCTTGCGTAAACACGTTTGGGTCATCCTGATTACAGAAGTTGTATGACGTCAAGGTTACCGTATAAGTTCCAGGTGCGTTGTATGTGTGAGACTGATTATCATTCGTAGCAGAGAACTGAGTAGCACCGTCCCCAAAATCCCAAAAGAAGGAGTTTAGTTCAGCGCAGTTATTTCCGTAACCAACGCTAGATGTATTAATGAAATTGACGGCGCTGTTAACGCATTGGGTTGGTTGTTGTGCATAGAAGGACGATGACGGGGGAATAAAAATTATGATTGGATTTATTGTTGCCTGAGAGAACGAGCAAACGTTCTCGGCAGTTAAGGTCATTGTGTAAGGGTCATTCGGACACGATGTGGTCGCATATTCATGACACACCTCATTAGGCGGAGGGTGGCTGAACTCTTCATCGGGGGTATTGTCTCCAAAATCAACCGTATAAGTTGTTGACTCGTGATTTAATTCAGCGTTGTTAATATTGAAACAAAGTTCAATAGGAGCGCATGCGGTTGTGTTTCCGTTTGAGCTAGCCCCGACAGCTGGGTTTGTAATATTTGCCACGACAATCACAGTGTCATTGCTACAGCCGTTAAGGCCTTCAACGACATAAGTTAAGTCCCACATTCCAAGCCCTTCATAAGTATTCTCCGCATTGAGCGGCGTTGGAGGATTTGTTGATTCATACGGGTCACTCGAGTCACCCCAATCAATAAAATAATTTAGGTTATTTGATGGATTTGTTCCATCCAAAACACCGATCGAGAATGATTCATTCCCATCGCATTTTATAAAATTGTAAGTTGGCTCAATCAGGTTTATTTCAGGGAACTGCTGAACTGCAATTGTTTCTTGGGAGGAGTTAGCACACCCATTTTGGTCAGTGACCGTTAAAACGACATCAAAATACTCCAAGGAGTTGCCGAATGCTTCGTAGAAGTGTATTTGGTTGGCGCTGTTTGTTGCTGTTGTGCCGTCACCGAAATCCCAAGCAAAGCTATTTTCCCCTCCCGCAAGATCAGCAGAGAATTCTATTGGCACAGAAGAACAAAGCCCATCGGGAGCAAATGTGAATCCAGCATCGGGTAAGTCATAGACGAATACGGTAACTTCGTCAGTATCATAGCAGGTGCTATCACCCTCAATATAAATGGTATATGAAGTTGTTTCGATGGGGCTGACAAAAGGATTTTGAATTGTATCTAGACCGTTGTTCCAGCCCCACGAAAAAGCTCCCTGATCTGGAGTGTTTATCAAGGCGGGACTGCCGCCGATTTGTACGCTATCTCCGTTACAAATAAACAAATCTGGTCCAGCGTCAACAATGCACTGAGCGCTACTTGAATAAACTCCAGTAGTGCAAAACAAGGCTAAGGCGAATCGATATAAAGTATTCATCTTTAGTTGTTTATTCGCCATAGTGCAAACCGACAAACTAATGAAGTATAAGCGGCTGAACCTGGCTCGAGCCAAATTCAGATTCAACAATAATGAAATAGACACCTGATGGCATCGAACAACGGAAGGCAAACTCTCTCTCAGTATTTCTCAACAAGCAATCTGATTCTTCGCCGAGGGCATTGAATAACCGTATAGAGAAGGGTTGCTTAACGCCATCGACAGCAAAACTCGCCTTGCAAGGATTTGGGTAAACGACAGTTCCTAATTTCGAGTTGCCGTAATCAGGCTGAGGAATAGTATTCCAATAAACAGGGACATTCACGGAAACTGTACACCCATTTGAATCAATTGCCTCAACTAAATAGTTACCCTCGGACAGGAAATTTGGGTCAGCGACTTCGCCCGCCTCATCATACCATGTGATTTCAATATTACCGGTTCCACCGGAGGCGGTTGCGGAACCAACGCCGAATGATTCATCGGAAGCCTCTGTGGATGTGGCGAATAGTTCGATTTCGTCAGGGATTTGAGGCATAGAAACTTCGAGGGTGTCAGCGCAGAGCCCCTCAGACATTTGAACGACCACATGAAAGCTTCCAGGGCCGAGGAAAAACTCCCCGACTGAGTTGGAATACCCTACTGAGTCAATACTATACATTAAGCTTGAGGACGAACTGGTTGTTATTTGCAAGGCCCCTAATTCCCCAAAACAGAGAGCGGGAAAAACATCAAAATCTAATTCCCCCAAATAGCAACAACTTTCATCATCAAATTCAGCGAGTTCATTATAATTATCTGCTTCGGAATCCATACACCCACCATCGCCAACAATAACACTTCCTACCATTCCTGCTTGGGCATGACCAAAATTTGAGCAGTCATAATGATAGACACCGGGAATGCTGAATGAGTGATAGCCGATGCAAGCACCTTCAGAATTACCTGCGACAGAGGGAAAAAAGAATTCTTCTGGGTTATTAAATGATTCTCCGGAAATAGAACTTGCCTCCCCGTTAACATTGTGTAGCCCTTGAAAATTTATCCAAGACAGGGTATCTCCGGTGTCAATAAAGACAGTGGAGGGCGCGTACTGGAACATTGTTGTTTCAATTGTGACACCGCTGACGCCACAAGAATTTAGTTCTTGGGATTTTATAAATAAAGTGCAGTGCAAAAGGGCGAAAACAAGAACTATACGCATCTTACACATTTGGTTACCATCAAATTAACTAAAAAATATTGGAGCGACTTTAAGAAATAGGCAACAAGAGCTTTTTCCTAGGACTTTCAAGTCGTGTGCAAGCCAAAAAAGCCTCGCTTTTGGCGAGGCTTTCAGAGCATAGTCCTTTTGGTTCGAGATTTTTATTGCTCACTGCGAGCGGCACGTTGTGCAATGCGGGCCGCGACGTCGGGATTTTCAGCTAGAAGCGCACCAAACGTTGCTGTCCAGTCAGCATAATGAGCGAAGTTTCTAATTTCACCTGCTTCATTGAACTCCATAGTTCCATACGCCAT
>CALGDB010000277.1 GCA_937884175.1 uncultured Flavobacteriales bacterium | reverse complement strand
TCCCAGTCAATACCACAAGCGAGTCTTCGCGGGGCAGACCTTGGGCTCGGGCGTATTCGTAGCGCGCAGCCACGCCGTCAAAAACACGGTTAGCGTCTTCTAATACGCTGTCGCTCAACAGCCACGCCAGTGCCTTCATCCACTCAGCCCGGCCGAGTGGACTGGGTTCATCGTATTCAAGGATGGGCACCACCGGCAGGTCGTTGGCCCACGTGACGCCTTCAAATGGATTGCCGAATGGATAAATGCAGAAAGCCCGAAACGAAGCCATCAAGATGGCCTCGTGGTTCCATCCGGGATTACCTCCGAAATCCAAGACTTCGTTGCGAGCGATGCGCTCTATGGCTGCTGATGAGCGCACGTAATCTAAGTATCCTCCGCCCTTCCAATGGAATAGGGTTGAATCCCACGGCTCCATAAGAGACACATGGGTTGTACTGAGCGTAGCAAGCCCCGCCTTGTGTTCAGCGATTACCACCGGATCTTCCGCGCCGTATGCATCACCCATTAGCGCAGTCGAGTCGCGGTAAACCGTGGCCAAGATTTCATTATTCGCCGTTAGCACCTCCAAGCAGTTCCCCCCATTCAACGTCCTCCACCGAAACCGCTCCGCGTAGTCGGGCCACTCGTACGCAGCCCTTTGCTGAATCACCGAATCCTCGGGTTGAGAACACGCCATGAGCGCGGCCAGACAAGCCATCGTGCACACCTGCGCAACAAGGGAATCAACCGAACGCATACGACAAAGGTACCTATCCCATTAACTTTACCTTATGCCCACTTCAATGAAAGACAAGCAACTCCAAGCCAATCGAAATGCCGACGCCATGCGCCTCGCGTGGTCCAGCATTCGGGATCAAATCGAAAAGGCCGCATTGGGCGGCGGACGCCAGCGGATTGAGAAAGAACACGCGAAAGGCAAATTAACCGCACGGGAACGCCTCGATCGCCTCTTCGATTCCGGCTCGCGTCCTATCGAAATCGGGGCATTGGCTGGCGAAGGCATGTATGAACAGGAAGGTGGCTGCCCGGGAGGTGGCGTCGTCGTGCAGATGGGCCACGTTGAAGGCCGGTTGGTCATTGCCGTTGCCAACGATGCTACGGTGAAGGCTGGAGCCTGGTTCCCGATCACAGGAAAGAAAAACCTGCGTGCACAAGAAATCGCCATGGAAAACCGCATTCCCATCATTTACTTGGTGGATAGCGCGGGCGTTTTCCTGCCGATGCAAAACGAAATTTTCCCAGACAAAGAGCATTTCGGTCGAATTTTTCGAAACAATGCGCGGATGTCATCCATGGGCATTCCACAAATCGCAGCCGTCATGGGATCCTGTGTAGCCGGCGGTGCTTACCTGCCCATCATGAGCGACGAAGCCCTAATCGTCCGAAATACAGGCTCCATTTTCCTCGCGGGCAGCTATTTAGTCAAAGCGGCCATTGGAGAGGACATCAACAACGAGACCCTTGGCGGCGCCGAGACCCACGGCAGCATCAGCGGCGTGGCCGATTATGTGTGTGATGATGACGAGGATGCCTTGAAAAAAATTCGCCGTATCATCAGTCACCTCAAGGAGCCAATTGAAACCGCTGGGATTGCCCGAGACCGTGCAAGCGATCCAGAAGGCCCGAATATCTGCTCCGTCCTTCCAGCTGAACGGGCTCAACCCTACGAGACACGGGAGTTGATTGCGGCATTGGTCGACGCAGGGAGCTTTACCGAGTACAAAAAGGATTACGGCAAAACCATCGTAACCGGCTACGCCAAAATTGACGGGTGGAGCATAGGCATCGTAGCCAATCAGCGGCAACTCGTCAAGTCCAAGAAAGACGGCATGCAATTTGGCGGGGTCATCTACTCGGACAGCGCAGATAAAGCCGCGCGTTTCATCATGAACTGCAATCAGAAGGGCGTTCCCCTAGTCTTCCTTCAAGACGTCACCGGATTCATGGTGGGCTCCCGAAGCGAACACGGTGGCATCATCAAGGATGGCGCGAAAATGGTCAATGCGGTCGCCAACTCGACGGTCCCCAAATTCTCCGTGGTCGTGGGCAACAGTTACGGCGCGGGGAATTACGCCATGTGCGGCAAAGCCTATGACCCGCGCCTCATCGTGGCTTGGCCTACGGCCAAAATCGCCGTAATGGGTGGAGACCAAGCAGCCAAAGTGTTGCAACAAATCGAAGTGGCACGGCTGAAAAAGAACGGCGAGAAACCGGACAAAGCCACCCAAGACGCGCTGTACAACGCCATTTCCGAACGTTATGAAGAACAAACCTTACCGGTCTATGCTGCGGCAAGGCTTTGGGTAGATGCCATTATCGATCCAGAAGACACCCGCCACTGGATCAGTACGGGAATCAGCGCGGCCAACCACGCTCCTATGGCGCCCTTCAACGCCGGGGTCATTCAAACGTGAATTACTGAGCGCGTTCCAATCGCTGCAGTGCATGCAACATGGATGCATACAACGCGCTTCGCGGGTCGTCCTTCGGGGTATCTTCCACCGCCCCTCGGACTGCAAGGAGCGCGTCCATCAAAACCTGCTCGTCCAACACCTGCTCCAATTCTTCAATCCAGGTCAGGGCTTCCATCACACACCGGAAGTCACCATCCACTGCACACGTGACCACCACGCGTAAATCGTCCTCCGATTGAAATCCGCAGCTCCACAGGAAGCCAATGATATCGGCCTGCTGGGCTTGAAACGCCGGGTCGTCCAGCGCATCGGCCAAAACGGCTGCGGCATCGGAAATCTTCAATGCACCCAGCATATCAGCGATGGCTGCCCTGATGTCCTCTTCGGGGCGATCGCGAAAGGCCTCCAACAACGGACGCACCCACTCCAACGTACCGCGTTCGCGCGCCTGCTCCAAGGCGCCAAGGACCACCTCGGGTTTAGAAGAAAAAAGGCCTTCAAATCCACTCATGCAGCAAAATTACGTCATACGCGTTCCACGGCCTCTCTCCACGCGAGGGCAAATTCAGTCAGCATGATGGCTGTCGCTCCCCAAATGACTTCACCCTCCCAAGCATAAGCCGGCAAGGAAACCTTCACACCGGATTTGACTTCAATGGCATGCGGTTGCAGCGCATCGGGCGCTAGCAACGCTTCCACCGGAACAGTGAGTACCGCTGCCACCTCTGTCGGATCAACTTTCCAGTGCGGTTGATGATCTAAGCATGCCACAAAAGCCGTCACCACAAAACGACTCGGCGGAATGAAGCGCTCGGACAGTCCCGACACCACTTGTGACTGCCGCAAGTTCACGCCCATCTCTTCTTCAAATTCCCGCATCGCCGTATCGAACCGGTCCACATCCTCCTGCTCCACTTCTCCACCGGGAATGGAAATCTGACCGCTGTGCACACCCGGATATTCGGTGCGCTTCATCAGGGCTACGTGCCATTTCCCATCGATTGGAAACACAGGCAAGGCCACGGCAGCATGCCGCATTTTGACCCCTTGCGCTTCTGCAGCCTCAGGCGTTGGCCGTTGAAACGGCATACGCTCATCGGTCTTGCGGCTGAAGGTCGCTCCGTGAAGATGAAACGCCTTTCTCAAGGACTCCGCTACGTCATGCGCCGGCGATTGCATGGGGCAAAAGTCAGGCTTTTTCCATTTTGCCCCTACATTGGAGCACCCAAAGCCACTGCTGCGGTTCACTTCATCACGATGCAAAACGCTCCAAAAGTCACCTTGCTGGACGAAACCATTGCCTTCCCTCCCATTGAGGAAGCATGGGAAGGCTTGCTGGCCATTGGAGGAGACTTGACAGAGGCTCGGCTGATTGCGGCCTATGAGCACGGCGTATTCCCGTGGTACGGTGAAAACGACCCCATCCTGTGGTGGGCACCAGAGGAGCGTTCTGTGCTATTCCTCGACAGCCTCCACATCGCTAAAAGTATGCGCAGCGTGCTAAACAGCAACCGATTTGAGCTGCGAATTGACACGGCCTTTGAACGCGTCATTCAAGCTTGTGCGGACGTG
>CALGDB010000276.1 GCA_937884175.1 uncultured Flavobacteriales bacterium | reverse complement strand
CATCAAGGCCGAACAGGACACCCAATTGGCCGCCGGAAGCAGTCACAGTGACTCCTCCATCGGCAACACCAGGGCATGTATTTGATGTGACCTCTGAGATGGCCAATTCCAATGCACATGCATAAACACAGGGCTCACCTGATTCGGTTGCATCTGGATTATAGTTGGTCGCATCGGGGTCCATGCACCCAAAAATGGCACCTTCTTGGGAGCTGAACGGGATACCATTGGCATTCTCAACGTTTGATTGCAATCCGTTCACAAACAGTTGAACGTTGAAGTTTCCGGTAATAACAGCATCGTTGGAGACGGTTAACTGAGCGAGGAGAACCTTCAAATCTTCACCCGCTTGGGCTTGGGCATCACCGGCAAGCGTAAACCAAGAGCCGCCAAATTCGCTATCAATGACAAAATCACCTCCTGCATCGAATGAAGCAAAGGCATCTTCAAGTCCAACGGTATTGGGCTGACCGGTAACCTCGTCTTGATTCATCACCCCCAATGTGATCCATGAATCGTATTCAATAGCTGGGAATGCAGTGAAAAATGCCGGGTTGATAGTCCAGCCTGTGTTCGAACCAAGGGTGTTTTGGTAAAACCCGTCTGTGGAGGTCAACGTCAACGGAGATGTGGCATCTCCGCTGATGGCCGAAACCTCATCCTCAGGGTTAGTGCAAACCGCATAGACATGGTACGTTGTCATGCCATCGAGTTCCGCAATGCTTCCGTCGTGAACGGCATACGACTCCACGGCGATCTCCACCAATTGCCCGTAACTGCTTCCAACAAGCAGGAAACAGGCGGAAAGGAGTAAAAAGTGTTTCATAAGAGTTTAGTTAGTGAATCTTGTTGGTAAATATAGGCGGGTCAACTATTCCATCTGTGAAGAGGAGATGAAAAATCTGAGGAGTTTTTCATCTAAAGATGTTGACAATGAAAAAAGGGAGGTCGCCCTCCCTTTTTCTTCACGCAGTTGAAGAATCTCAGTGCTTCACAAAGACGCTCGAATGAGCGACACCTTGATTCAACCACTGTACAATGTATGAGCCGGCCTTCAAGCTTTCGGTAACCAACACAACGCGCTCTGTCCCGGCAACGATATTTTGCTCGAATACAACGCGTCCGCTCAGGTCAGCTATAAAGAGCTGCGTGTTGTTGACCTGAGGAACGATTTCCAATGTCAATGTCGCATTGAACGGGTTCGGGTATGCATTGAACTGAGCAGCGGCGATTTCATCAACAGACACCACACACGTGCTGCACTTGTTGAAACAAACTGCATCGAGGATCTCAGGCTCACCGCTACGCTCGTGGATTCGGTTGTACGCACCAAATCCATTCGGCAGTCCACAGCCGTCCGCTTCAAAATTGGCAAGTTCATTGCCTTCTTCGTCCAACAAAATACCCGACTCTTCCACGAAGTCAACGCCGTTGTCTCCAGTAGTAGGATCGCCATTGGTAAACTTATACAGAATGGTCGCTGAACCGCTGATGTTCACCGTCACCTCGTAGACACCGTCCATGTCGTCGTCCGTCATTTGAAGACCACCGGCTTGCCAGTTGGGGTTGGTGAAATTGCCAATGACCCAAACACCAGTCGCGCTGACTTCCTCTTCGGTCATTTCTACACGGAAGGTCACGTCGGCTGGATCGGGGTTTTCCACACATCCTGCCTCACAGGAGTTGTAACAAACCTCATAAACGATTGATTCCGATCCGACATTCAATGCACGGTTGTCGCTGCCTTCAGCAGCACAGTCGCCGACGATCAATTCGTTGTCGACGTTGCCGTCGCCGTTGCCGCTCCAATCGTTCCCGTTGATGAACTTGAACTGGATGTCACCAGGGGCAATGCCGATGGTCGCTTCCCAAATGCCATCACCGTCATCGTCGCTCATAGGGTTGGCCGATGGAGTCCATCCTTGGAAAGAACCGGCGATGTGAACGCCATTCACCGAAACGGTTTCTTGTGTCGTCATGTCCACGCGGAACGTGACTTGGGTGGGGCTCACGCAGGTGCCACATGCATTGAAACAAGGAGCAGCCAATGTTGAAGAGTCTCCAACCAAAACCATGTTTTCACTGGTCAATTCCAACACTCGGTTTCCGAAGTCGTCCGCGCAATCTTCACCAGCAAGGGCTTCATTGGGGTTGGACCAGCTGTTGCCATTGATATACTTAAAGACCAGCATGCCATCTTCAAGGGAATCGGGGTAAAAAGATGCCCACGTCTCCCAAACGCCGTCTCCGTTGGCATCTGACATAGGGGTTCCAGCAGGATCCCAGCCCTGGAAGTTTCCTGCCACGTGCACACCGTTTGGAGATACTGCGCTCTCAACACTCATATCAACACGCATACGAACAGTCGTCATCCCGCATGCGGCGCAGCTTCCGTAGCACACGTGGTAGGATGCTTCCGTGGCGTCAGCACCAATGGTCAAGAAGCGATTGTCGTTGCCTGCCACTTCTACTTGACATGTTGGGGGAACGTCTTCGACAAAATCCCATGACATGCCGTTGATGAATTTGAATTCATACGTACTGTCGGCGGGCAAGTCTACGGTTACCTCGTAAACACCATCCATGTCGTCATCCGACATCATTGTAGCAACCGGGTCCCACCCTTGGAACCCACCGGCGATGTGAACACCGTCTGCTGAGACGGTTTCATCATTCATGTCCACTTGAAACGTAACTGGAACTTGGGCCATGCCCGCAACAGCTACCAACAAGCAAACAGTAAAAGCGTAAAAGTTTTTCATGCGATTAATGAAGTTGTGGTTAGTAGTGTGAAAAGTACACGAAGCCAAAAATAGATGAAATAACACGTCAACGGCGCATTTGCTTGCCGGTTTTTTTTAACGGGCCCGTAGTGGGGAACCGGTGATCAAAAATCAGGCCGCCCGAATCCAAAACACTTCGCCGCTTCCACAACTTCTTCAGACCATGGCGCCGGACTTCCCTCCTTGTGGTTGTACGACACCAAGACGGTCTTCGCTTGGGCAGCCAAGACCCACGTCCCTTGCCAATGCTTATACACTTCATACGCGGCCGTCATGCTCTTTGTCCCAATGTGCTCAATCCAGGTGACAATGCGCACATCGTCGTTGAACAGAATGGGTGCTCGGTAATCAATTTCATGCCGAGCCACTACCATCCCTGCGGCATTCCAATCCCATTTTTTACCGAGAAGCGGCTCGAAAAAAGCAATTCGGCTCTGCTCGAAGTAATTGAAGTAGGTAGCATTGTTTACGATGCCGGCAGCATCAATGTCAACGAACCGTATTTCTGGGGAGTATACTTGCGCCGTCGGGAGATCAAAAACTTGCATAGTGCAAAAGTACCGGCTCGTAACTTTGATTCATGCAAAAAAACCATCGGATCCTTCAATCCGGCTGGGGCGCTGCCTTGGCCGTTGCATGCTTCGGATTTTACCAATCCCCAACGGCCGTGGCCTGGTTACTGGCGACTGTTGCTTGCATCACTCCACTCGTGATCAGCCTCTTCCTGAACGGACCACAGTGGGACCGTTCATTTTTTGGTATCGCGGTGATCAGCCTCAACGTCGTCGCCATTGCGGTCGGATTGGGACAATGGGCAGTGCTTGCCACATCTCCTGTCTGGGTTGCAATCCTTCCTTTCGCATCCCTCATCTTGTGGATTGTACACGAAAGCAAACCCACCACTGAAAAGCAGTAAAACCGGCTAATTCCCGGAAATCGAGCCTAAAACGGCGGTATTTTCTTGTGCTTATCAACAATTTGCACCGGTTTATTCACGAAATGACCGGAAGCCCTTGTCAGCGTTGAAATCCCGCCTATATATTTGGCCGAGTTGAACATTCATTCTTAATCTCTATACCATGAACAAAGCAGAATTGGTAGATGCAATGGCCGAAGGTGCTGGCATCTCAAAAGCAGACGCAAAGCGTGCATTGGACGCATTCGTAGGCGCAACAGCTGGTGCATTGAGCAAAGGAGACCGCGTATCCCTTGTTGGATTCGGTTCTTTTTCTGTTTCTCACCGCGCTGAGCGCCAAGGTCGCAACCCACAAACGGGCAAGACCATCACCATCGCAGCTAAGAACGTAATCAAGTTCAAGGCGGGTGCTGAGTTGAGCTCAAAGGTATAAGGCACCTGGCCCTTACCGAACAAGGCCTCGAGCACCGTGCTCGGGGCCTTTTTGTTTCGCCCCAATCTCAAACATGCAAAACCCCAAGCTGCAGGCGCTGCTGCCCTACATCAGCGAAGAGCGCCTCACCAAGTTTGACTATGCCTTGCAGCAACGTACGCGACGGCTGTGCATGGTTCTGGAGAACATATACCAAAGCCGAAACGCCAGTGCGGTCATGCGATCCTGCGACGGCATGGGTGTGCAAGATGTCCACCTGATTGAAGATATCAACCCCTGGGTCTACAACCGTGGCGTATCCAAGGGAACGCCCTCCTGGTTGACACTCCACCGGTACACAGACACCGTTGACCCAACAGCGGCGTGCATCCAAGCCCTGCGGTCAAGCGGGTATAAAATCGCTGTCACCTCCCCCCACGTAAATGGGTATAAAGCGCACAGCCTGCCCAT
>CALGDB010000275.1 GCA_937884175.1 uncultured Flavobacteriales bacterium | reverse complement strand
CGTGACAATTGAAGCGAAAGCATCACTTCAAAATCCACCATACACAGTTTATGGTAGTCTCGACGCTACTCTGACGACTGAGTGGCAGCAGTATTCGTTTATAACCTATGCTGAAGAGGAAACTAACGGGATAAGGCTGGCAAAATTTGCCTTCCCAAATGAAGGCGAATATTGGATTGATGATGTATGGATTGAAGAAATCCCGCCTACGCCTGCTATCTGTAACGGAAATTTTGAATTGGCTTTGGAATCGTGGGTGACCTCGGTATCGGAAGATGCTTCGGCTACAATATCAGCGACTCCTGCGACCACTTACGATGGAGTTGTAAGTGCTTATGCCGAGGTGAATAGCCCAGGAGAGCAAAACTCATCAATACAGCTTTCTAGTTGCCGTTCCGGTATGGTGGAAGATTCTACCTACTCAGTAAGCATATGGATGAAAGGAAGTACAGATGGACTAGAATTCAATCTTATGACTGCGTATGCAGATTTCCCCTTTACTGCATTACACAGCGAAACCAAAACAACTTCAACGGACTGGACTGAGTTCTGTTGGCAATTCACTGCAGACAGTACTGTCAATGAAGGAATACGTGTTGTGAAAATCCAGTTTTTATCCCAAGGCGTATATTACATTGATGGTGCCACACTCAATCCGGAAGACTACGAATGCCCCGAAACGACCGAGGTGGCCCGAATCAGAAGCGAATTAGGATTTCGCTTATTTCCAAACCCTGCAAGCGATTTTTTAATAATTGAGGCCCCGACAAACTTCGAGAATTATCGCTTCGAAATATCGTCGCATTTAGGAAGGCTTATCAATACTTCCAAGCAGGATAATGTGTCGAGGATCCCTTTGCATGGACTACAACCAGGTTTGTATTTTGTTACGCTAAGGACTTCTGCTGATGGCCAACTGATTGAAACTTTCAGGGTCATCAAAAGGTAAAATTGGAATTTGCCCTTGACCATGAAATGGTTCGTTATCTTTTTTCTTCAATCGCTTACCATAGGGTCATTGCTATGCCAAAATGATGAAGTTTTTCCATTGGCTATTTCTAGGGAATTTGATGCTCCTATGACAGTATTAATCTCTTCTATGAATGATGGAAGTGTCTCTCAATCTGTCCTAACCGTGCAAGGGCCATTAAAACCGATTAGAACTACGCATTTTGGATATACGCACAATCATTTTCTAGGAGACAATTCTGCATCTGATTCCATAATAATCGCGAGGAGCAGAACAGTTGGCCCAGGATTCATTCGGTTCCCAGGCGGAAATGGAGCGAACCGGTATTTTTGGGATGGTAATCCGCCTGCACTCATCCGGCAGGATGATGTGGTTACCGCATCTGACTTGATTGATCCAGACGGGTCAAGTATGGGTACTGACGAACTTTTTTTACTGTGCGATTCAATCGGAGGGGAGCCCGTTTTGGTAGTAAATTTTTCCTTTGCACGTTATGGATGGGGTTTGGACCGGGTTGAACAAGCCGCAAGCTATGCCGCTGACTGGGTGCGGTATGTGAATCAAACACTCGGTAGATATGTGCGCTATTGGGAAATCGGAAACGAAAATTATGGTAGCTGGCAAGCGGGATCTATGGTGGAGGGGGAGCTCCTGACCGGGGAGATGTACGGTCAAATTTTTAGGGTTTTCGCTGATTCAATGAAATCCGTGGATCCAACAATACAGCTTGGTGCGGTCATCTATCCCATTGATGAAGAATACAACGATTGGACGGCGCAAGTCCTGCCTGAGGTTGAGAACGACGCCGATTTTCTCGTCGTTCATGATTACTTCGCTTGGGCGCCTAATGAGAATAATATCACATACGACCAGATGATGGGCAGTATTACAGAAGTTTCAGAAGATGCTGAAGCCGTCGCTGATATGATTAACCAATACACCGATAAACCAGCGGATCATTTCCCTGTGGCATTCACCGAATTCAATTCTAATACGGGGCATCGCGAGGTGGCTATGGCTAATGCCCTTTTTATTTCGCGTGTTCTTTTAGAGCAAATTATGGAAGGTTTTGAGATGTCCCTGATTTGGAATATTCAAGGAGGAGTTTCGGAGGATGGAGGAAGTCATGGCCTTCTTGCCCAGAATACCCCGGGCTTGCCCGACGGAGCACCACGTCCAATTTTTTATACATATTGGCTGCTCCAGAAATATCTTGGTTACGCGATTCAGCGAATGGAGACAAACTACCTTCATTTGACGGCTTATGAAACCACTCATGCGAATGGCACCAAAGGAGGCATCCTGATCAATTCCGGGCAATTTTCTCGCACGGTTTCATGGCCCTCCCCCTCCTCGAATTTTCCTTTTATTCACTGGGACATCCTCAATGCAGAAAATGAATCGGACAAGTCTGTACTAATAAATGGTATCGGTTCTCCGTATTCTGAAGGGGGGCCGGAAAATGTTGAGAGTCTAATCGGATTTGGGGCTTTAGAACCAGATACAGTCACTTTTACAGTGCCCCCTTTTTCGATTTTAGCGTTTTCAAGAGCTTCTGCAGATACTATCTTTACAATTGAGTCATGTGAACCTATAGTCTTTGACGGCGAAGTTTTCTCAAGTTCAAATGTTCAAGCAATGTTTGAATTCGACGAATCCACAGGCCTTGCCGAGGCTGTGCAATACAATCTGATAATAGCCGAACCAAGTAACTGCAATACAGAAGGATGCATGGATCCCAACTTTCTCGAATTCAATCCTTTTGCGGTTGCTGACGACGGTTCATGCCAAACACCGGTCCTTGCAGGATGCACATACGTGCAAGCTTCAAACTTTAATGCTTTCGCAAATCATGACGATGGTTCGTGCGAATTTGCCTCAGTTGCGGGTTGCCCGGGAGACGTTAACGGAAGTGGGTTTATTAGTATTGAGGATTTGTTACTTTTCCTAGCTTCTTTTGGATTAATCTGTCCATGAGCGCAAAAGAAGAATTTCTTTCAATCCTTTTTGTTGTGCTCTTTAGCATTGCATGTTTGCCGCCCTCTTATTCGCAAAGGCCGGCACTAACCGGCAACCCGGATTGGTTTCTCGATGATTGGCAACCAAGGACGTTTTCTACTCCAAAAAAGTCCAATGCGGTAATTTGCCCGTCCGGAGATGCCAGTGTAACTGCGGAATTAGACTTATCTACTCCCTTAACGAAAATCAGCAAATACATATTCGGAAATAATCTTGGAATTTGGGTCAATCGAGCAAATCTGGAGAACGAAGAGTTCGTAATACCAATCCAAGATATGGGCACTTCCATCATTCGTTATCCGGGAGGAAATGCATCAAATGACTTTTTTTGGAATGCAGCAGATTTATCTGATTGCCCTTTGGGTGTCCCTGATACGATATGGAAAAATAATGGCCGATACACCCCTCCTAAATTGGGATACGAAGGTAATTTCAAATTCAGCCCAGAGCATTATTACCAACTTTTACTAAGAACCGGTGCTACTGGATCAATCTGTATAAATTATTCCTTTGCTCTCTACGGGGAAATTGCAGATGAAGACGAGCGTGTGCAGTTAGCTGCGGCGTATGCTGCGGATTGGGTTAGAGATGCCAACATAAAACGTAATCTTGGAATTAAATTTTGGGAAATTGGCAACGAAAATTGGGGGCCTTGGCAAGCCGGTTATAGTGTTCCTGAGCGCGGACGAATTGACCCTGCGAAATACGGTAAGCACTGCCGTGTTTTCATTGAGGCAATGAAGTCCGTTGATCCTTCTATCAAAATCGGTGTAGTGGGCTACCAAAAGCCAAAGACTAATAATCCAGTGCAGTCAGAATGGAACGCAAAAGTCTTACCAGAAATACTAGGCCATGCCGATTACTACATCTTGCATGACTATTTTACTGATTTCAAGGCCATTTTAAGCCCTGAACAGATGTTTGCTTCTGTCGACACTGCTTATTCACATATTCAAGTGGTCAATGACGCCCTCGAAAAACTCGATGGGACTGGAGCAAATGCCATACCAATCGCATTAACAGAGTTCAATACGCGAAGCAGGGCAACAATCAGCGCAAATGATGGCGCAACGAATGTTTCTCACTCAGCTGGACTGTTTATATCCCATGCCTTAGGTGAATTCATTAGACAGGGTTACGGCTCTGCCATGATGTGGGACCTGGTAAATGGTTACTCTGATGGCGAAGATCATGGTGTTTTTTCTTCCCCTAAAGAATATGATGTGCCAGAGTTAACTCCGCACCCTTCGTTCTATCACTATTACTTGTACAACAAATGCTTCGGAGATACTTATTTTGACGTACGAACAAACAATGACAAAGTCAGGATACATGCATCTAGTTTTTCTAGTGGTGAAGTCGGACTGGTTATTTTAAATGGCAGTCCGAAATCTCATAAAGTCTCAATCAATGTCAAAAACGATGGGAATTTTGATACAGCCTATCAATTTGAAGTGTACAATGAAAATCCTCTTTCAAGAAAGACTTTTATAAATGGCATGACCGGACCACATGTTGCCGGAGGACCAGAACAATACTGGAAAGTCCCGGCTAATAAGTGGACGCTCTCCGATTCATTGTTGTTAATTGACAGTCCTCCTTTCAGCGCGAACTACATAGTTTTAGACTGAGAATGAATCTTGCAGAGACTTTACACATGAGAAATCTTCGGACAAACCACTGATAAAATCGAGAAAGACCGTAAACATGAGAACTACTACATTTTTGGTATGCACATTTTTTTTGTTTCTCGCTCTGAACGAAGGGTCTAGTTCAGGCGATACGACAGCAAATCATACCCTGCCAGAGCCAGTAAACGTTCTTTTTATCGCTGTAGATGATCTCAGACCGGAACTTGGGTGCTACGGCAGTACCTTGGCAAAGACACCGTGTATTGATTCTTTGGCTTCGAACGCGTTTGTTTTCGAACACGCTATATGCTCAGTGCCAGTATGCGGTGCCTCGCGCGCCTCTGTGATGACGGGGCTGAGACCAAATCATAGTCGTTTCATAAAATTTTCCTCACGCGCAGATGAGGATGCACCAAGGATTCCCATTATCGCG
>CALGDB010000274.1 GCA_937884175.1 uncultured Flavobacteriales bacterium | reverse complement strand
GGGGAACTTCTTCATGTATTCTTTCATATCAGGAGTTCTGGCCACCCACAATTTGTAGGCCGTTGAGTCGTCCCATCGCGGATCAGAACGCCCTTGTTTATGACTTCCCGGAAGTACATACATACAGCCATTTATTGGGCTGGCTTCCGTTAGCACCACTGTAACCGTAACCATATCGGGTTGTTTTATACCATCTAGGTGCCAGCTATGAAAATCTTGATGCCATGGCCATGCAGATCCTTCAATAGCAGATTTCATATTTAGCTTGCTGTGGTGTAGATATAGTTCTTCGTCTCCTAGGCACTGTTGGGCCGTCCTTAGTATACGAGGTGAACGTGCAGCGGTCCTGAATGGCGGTGAAGCTGTCTCAACGTTTTCTTCATGTAGCTGAAACATGATTTTAACAGCTTCGTCTTCTCCTTCCCTTACAACCATTTCCGATCTGATCTTTGATACGCGATCTACTTCGTTCTTAAAGATATCAATCTCGTCAGATGTAAATAATTCAGGGAAAATAATGTATCCGTCTTTGTTAAATTGTTCGATTTGTTTGGATGAGAGTTCCATTAGTTTCTTCCTTCAACAAATGCCAAAAAAAGTCTACAAGAGTTTCGTCCACAAACTAAGGGATTTTTTTGCTGAAACGCTTGATCTTAGGTTACTTTTGGTTCAATTTCCTTGCCAGCGGCTCCGTAGCTCAACTGGATAGAGCATCTGCCTTCTAAGCAGACGGTTTTGGGTTCGAGTCCCAACGGAATCACACCGTCAAGGAGCCCGCACTCCGAGCCGTTCGGCGCGCGCGCTAATGATTGATGGGGATTGTTGCCCCTACGAATGCCGTGGCGTAACCCTCAGGTAGCGCGACAAAAGCATAATCCAGCGGGAACCCCCAGCGCTTGATAAACCTGCGAATTCCTATGGAGCCGACCATTCCTCCGGGCTTGTCTTGAAAGTAGTTTTCAGTGATTAACCAGGTTTGCTCATTGATAGGCAGGAGCGCGCTGATGTTAAAGACATTGGTGTCGAATCCTGAAGCGTTTGAAGCCCACCAATTGAAGGTGATGTTGCGTTTTTCGGTTCCCCAGGTGACATTGGCAAATACCAACGCAGCAGTGCTGTTCTCCCCATCATTTACTGGAAAAATGGGGTTAACGAATCCGGCTACGTATGCGGGTTGAGAACGAAAGGGAAAGAGAACGGCCCCACCGGCAGAAATGTGCACATTTGAAGTTAACGCTCGACCAAACTTTGCCGCCAGTCCGAATCCCAAGTCGAAGATGATGTTGGTGCCTACGGTCAAATCATCCGTGAATCCAGTGCCCATTTCATTGGAAAGAAGAAAACTGTTGTGGTAGTTAGCTTCGCCTTTTTTCAATTGGAAGGCCGATGGAGCAAAAAAGTAGCGCCCGGCATGCGGATTGGGCGCTTCGAAGGGATTCCTCCACATTCTTCTGGATAGAAATTGATTCCGATTGGCACGTTCATTTCCGGTGATTTCGAGTCGCTCACGGGCTGTGATGGGGCCCGGTATGGTGCGCGAGATGTGCTTTCGCCGAAAGAGAATGGTGCCAAGCGAATCGGTGTCGAGGGTTAAGGTTTGGTCTTTTTTGTTCCACTCAACAACTTGCCCGTAGAACCATGCTCCGTTCTTCAGTTGGACCAAGAGGAAATCCGTTTGAGTTTGCGTGCTATCCGCTGAGGCAGAGGGTGCGCCCATCGCAAACGCCTGGGCAAGGCAGATGTTCGCAAGGCCGGCACTCCAGAGCATGAATGCTCCGATTACGATGTGGCTTGTTTTCATTGGAAAATCCCGTAAGGTTTAATCCAAATGTAGCCGGATTGAGCTGAATGTTCAGTGGTCAATCCGGGATGCCGAGTGACGGCTTATTCGCAGTCGTACCCGTACGCCTCAAACATGAGGAGCAGGTCGAAGACGTCCACGTACCCGTCACCGTCGAGGTCGCTCATGCACACCGCCGAATAGTCGCACGTGCCACTGACGTTGGCCACGGGGTCGAAGTTGAGCCCCACCGGATCCATGCAGCCGAGGAACAAGCAGCTGCCGTCCTCCAGCACCGCGGCCGGGTCAAAGTTCAACGCCAGGGCATGGGTGCAGCCCGCAAATACACACGACAGGTCGTCGTACGTTGCCTCGGGGTTGAAGTTGGCCGCACTGAGGTACATGCAACCACCAATGATGCAGCTGCCGTCATCCGACGTTGCGCCGCCATCGTAATTGTCGGCCATGGGGTTGGTGCAACCGGGGAATTCGTCGCAGTCGCACGTCCCATTGCCATTGGCGTCGATGCAGTTCCCTTCGCAATCTTCACACGCATCGGGGTAGAGGCACTCGGCTGTGTTCTCAGGGCCGAAGGCCGGATCGTAGTTGCAGGCTTCGGCATCCCCGCAGCCTTGGGGCAATTCAATTGGCATGGCCAGCACTTGCATGCTCTGGCTCTGCAGGCCTTCAACGAACATTTGGACATTGATGCTGCCGGAGAGTTCACCAGCAGTGGTCAACTGGGCAATCAACACGCGCTCATCGGCTCCGGCCACAGCATTCGCATCGCCGAGCAACGTGAATACCGATCCGCCGATGGGGTCATCCACCACAAAGTTCCCGCCGCTGTTGAAGGAAGCAAGGGCCATGTCCAAACCAATCGCACCGGCAAGCGAGCCCATGGAGTTGTCCGTCACCCCGATGGTGAACCAAGAGTCGTAATTGACCTCGGGGAAGAATGGCAATACGGCACCGTTTAGCGCCCACGCGAAATCAGCGCCCAGTGCGCTCTGGTAAAAGCCTTCGGTGCTGTTCACGTGTAGGGGAGTCGCTTGGTCGCCAAAAACAGCGGACAATTCGTCCGTTGCCTGCGTCATCTGCGCGTACAGATGGTAGGTCTTCATCCCCTCCAATCCAGGTATTCCCGTGGTGTCATGGTTGGCAATCACTTCGGCGTGGATGCCCGTTACCTGACCGATTGCTAGCCCGCTGACAACGCAGCAAGCCAGCAGAAGCGCGGCATGTTTCATCAAGTAGATCGTTCGTGTTCTTCTTGAAGATACTATAAAACTTTCGTATTAAAAAATTAACTTTTTGTCGAAATTATACTTAGAAGATAGCCCGATTCAGGGCGCCGAAAATTCCACCTCGAAAGGCGGTTCCGTCGAAGTGCCATGGCACATTACCGCTTGGCGCCGGTCATCCACCATCAAGGCATACTGGCGGTAAGCGCCGGTGGAGTTCGCCGTCAGATCGCAGACGATAGCGGTCAACACATTCGTCCCGGGTTCCATGCGCCCCTGCCACGTGCCCGAGAAGGCTGCGATCCGCCCGTCATCGTGGCTTTGAACCAATTCAGCCGTACCCATGGCTTCAATGGTGAAGGTGAAGGTGCTGCTGCCGACCTTGGCTTCCTTGCCGCGCACTACGATGACCTCGCCATCGGCGTTGTGCAGCGGGTACTCGGGGCGCAGCCCCGTCCACGTGCCGTACCAATTGTCCACCCGGTACGGTTCGACGGATTGCACGGCAATTGCGGCGGCGGCGGCGGCGCGTTGTTTGCGGTTTTCGTCAGCAGGCGCGGTGCTGCTGCAAGCAAACAGCCCCAATGCAGCCAGCAGGGCGAACGAGGAAATCAAGGTGTGCATGGTTCGGAGAATTCACTGAGCAACAAAAGCAAGTCGTTAACAGTGGTAAGGTCATCCCCGTCCACGTCTCCAATGCACGGCGCCGTGTCGCAGCCGTAATCCGACAGGAAGAGCAAAATGTCCGTCACGGCGATGATACCATCCCCGTCCAAGTCCCCGGGACATGGGCATTCATCGAGGCAGGAGCCGTCTTCGATGGTGGCTGCCGGGTCGTAATTGCACGCTTCCAGATCGGTGCATCCGGCACAGGATTCGAATTCACAGCTTCCATCGTCAATGCTGAAGGCCACATCGTAATTGCATGCGCCCACATCCGTGCAGCCGTAACACGTCACATAGTCGCAGGTCCCGTCTTCCACCGTTGCCGCCGGATTGTAATTGCAGCCGGCCGGGTCGGTGCACCCCGGCGGATCTACATCGAGGCACAGGTCGTATATACTGATGTCAGCGGAGAAGTAGGCACCTTGCGATCCACTCCAGCCATTGCCAATTCGGATGAACCACACCCCATTGCCCTCTGGCGCACTGCCAATGGTGGCAGCGCCGGTGAATGATCCTGACGTACTTGTATCCCAAGCGCTCGGCCAAAAGCCAGAGCTCGTGCAGCCGAAATCGATGTCGAAGCCCCCGATTTCCCTGCATTCTCCGTCGGGAGCCTCAATGATGACGGTCAAATCGCTGGCTTGTGAGCCGTCATCGTACAGGTTTTCAAATTCCAAAAACACCGTAACGGCAGCGACGTAACCGAACCCGCTGACGGCCATCGACGCCGTTTCGCCGGGGGCGAGGGTGTCGGCCAACGACATGATGGCTTCGCAATTGCAGGCACCTCCGTTGGGCGAGTAAAAACAACTGCCGTCGTCCACAATGTTGTTCTCGTTGTAATTGCAGGCGATGGGATCTGTGCACCCTGAGCAGCTCGAACCGTCACCTCCGCATTCGCCACAGGCGTCTTCGGTGGTGCACGACCCGTCATTCAAAACGGCTTCAGGATCGTAGTTACAGGCCCATGCATACGTGCAGCCGTAATAATCGCAACTCGTCGAAAACTCGTCGCATGTGGTGTAGCACGTGCCCTGCCCGTTGATGTTGGGAATCAATCCTAAATTCTCGACCGTTGGGTGGAATTGGAGGTTCACCGAACCGCCTGCCACAGCATGGCAGTAGCTCATGATGGTTCCCACCTGTGGGGTCGGGTTGTTGGTGCAATTGCCTTCGGCAGCGTAGCAATCGTCGATTGGCCCGCCCGGCCAGCCGCACCAGTGGGTATGGTTGGAGCCGAAGTTGTGCCCAAATTCGTGTGCCACGACGTTGAGGTTCCAGCTGTAGTTGTTCAGGTTGTAGACCATGGAGGGGCTCAAGTAAGAGCTGAATCCAGCCGCATACGATGCATTGCAATTGACACCGAGGTAGGCAATGCCCCCTGTGCCGGTGTCGGAACGCCGGGTCAAGAGGTGCACAATGTCACGTGGCCGGTCGGCAAGGTCAGGATTTTGGAGCCATTCGAGCCGGAAGGCGTCGAGCATGGCACCGGCGTTGCCGGTGTAGGCTGCATAGGGATCTGTGGTTTCCCACACGTTGACGTACGATGCGGCGAGGGAAATAAGGTCGTCGAGTTCTGTTTGGTAGATCTCACTCACGCCACTCAGCAATGCGAGGGCCCATTCCACCGAAGCGTTGCAGTCGCCTCCGAATTGGTTGTACGTAAAATGATCAATGTCTAGGGCAATTTCTACACATTCCGTGACCGGATTGCTCGACGATTGACTAGGTAAGCCCATTGGATGTGGGGTGTGCACTTGCTCCACGAGAGCTTCAAGCCCGCATTCAAACGTCGGCTTCAGCACGGCGTCTGCTGTAGCGTAGAGCACAAACAGACCGGTCCCCCGGCCATCGCACTCGAGTCCACCCAACTCATATTGCACACCCTGGTAACGGATAGCGCCCGCGACCTGCCCGTCGAGAAAGACCACGGTTCCGTGGATGTCATCATTGGCAATGCGGTAGCTCAATAACCTTGGTGTGTACCGCTCGGTGCGCAGTCCATGCTTGGTCATGTGGCCGATTTCCAGGTCTGACTGGTAGGCCTGGAATGCGTGGAGGATTACTTTCTTGTGCGCTCCGCCGGGAAACGTCAATGGCACTTCCCAGTACACCGGGCGCTCGTTTTCCAATGCGTTCCATACCGATGAATCGGCGTCGAACACCGTGCTTGATCCGCTTTGATGGGTGGGGAGGCAGGAAACTTTCTGTTGGTGCACCTGAAAAATCGCTGCGGGTTCATACCATGACGCACAGCCTGTAGACGATTGGGCCATTCCGATGAGCGGGAGGGCGAACGCCATGAACAGCGCGAGCGTGCGACTGCGCTGATTGGTAAGTGGCTGTGGCGCGGTTTTAGAAGCAACCTCGGTCATAATCAAGTACTAAACTAATGAAAAGGGGTGGAGTTCACTTTTCTGATCGCGGAGCGCAACTTCTCCGAGCCACGCCGCGCATGCGGAGGCAGCATGTAGCTCCAAAAATTGAAAAGATGTCATCAAAATTCAGTCGTGAAGATTATAATATTCTGACTAATAGCAGTTTTTGATTTATAAATTTTGTATATTTAAATAGGAATTGGATTATATCCGCGATGAATAACTTAACAACCACCACTGCTTGGAAGCGCGTTTCGCTGCTTTCACTTTCCACCTTGTTGCTCACAGCAACAGGGTTTTCCCAATTCATGGGATTGGAAAGCGAGATCCATGCCACCTCTGTTCACGGCACCACCTACCGCGTTTATGCGGAGTTTGGTTCTGCCACCGATGAGTGCGTTGCTGTTTACTCCGTAGGTGCTGCTGAGGACAACCCCGTCACACTCGAATTGGGCGTAACTACATCATTCTACCAAAACAGTGGTGGAGCAAACCTTGGATCTGGCATCAATGCCTTCTTCCTGACGTTGATTCCGGAAATCGGGTATGACAGTTGGTTCACCATTGGTTCGGAGACAAACGAAGACCCGACCATCTCATCAATAGGTATGGCCGTTGCATTCACCGAATTCAATAACGGCAACGGCTTTGTATTGGGCGAAGGCGCAGTAGGTGGAAGCTGGTACATTACTCCG
>CALGDB010000273.1 GCA_937884175.1 uncultured Flavobacteriales bacterium | reverse complement strand
CTTGCTTGGCCCCAACGGCGCAGGCAAAACCACTTTGTTGCGGATGCTCAATGGCATCACTGCGCCGGATGCCGGCTCCATCTCCTTTTTTGGCGAAACCCTGACGCGGGCCCATCTGACGCGCATTGGCTACCTGCCTGAAGAACGCGGTTTGTACAAGTCGATGCGGGTCGGGGAGCAGGCCCTGTATTTCGCTCAGTTGCGTGGACTTGATAAAAAAGAAGCGCGCGAGCGGCTGCGCTATTGGTTTGACCGCCTCGAGGTGGACGGCTGGTGGAACAAGGAGGTTAGCGAAGTCAGTAAGGGCATGGCCCAGAAAATCCAGTTCATCCTTTCGGTGCTCCACGAGCCGCGGCTGTTGATATTAGATGAGCCGCTGAGCGGATTTGATCCCATCAATGCCCAACGCATCCGCGAAGTGATCCTGGAGCTTAAAGCTAAAGGCGAAACGAGCATCTTGCTGTCCACGCACGACATGGGCAGTGTGGAGGAAATGTGTGATGAGGTCACTTTGCTCAACCGGGGACAACTCGTGCTCAACGGCAAGGTGCCCGAACTCCGCGAAGCCGCCCGCGATGGCCGGTACGCGGTTACGTTCCGCGATACGGTCATGTCATTTACGGTGGCCTTGGGCGCAAGCGCTGAGCTCATCGAAGTCAATCCCAATCCTGAAGTACCGGGCGAGCACCTTGCCATGCTACGCCTACCCACAGAGTCCGACATCGTGACTTGGATGCGTTGGATTTCGGAACAGGTGGAGCTCACGTCCTGCACACCTTGGCGCCCAAGAATGAGGGATATTTTCATTCGTGCAGTGGAACACCAAAAGCAACCCGTGGCATGAACAAACTCGCACTCATCATCTACCGGGAGTGGATTACGCGCGTGCGCCGTCGGGCGTTCATCATTGGCACGCTCATGGTGCCGGTCTTGCTTGGGCTGGGAGTGGGCCTTGGGGCGTGGTTGGAAAATGCCGAATTGGAGGAGAACAAGGTGTTGGTCGTCGACCTCTCAGGCATGATAACGCACTGGGACGACACACGCCAGGCGTACTTGCCCTTTTGCCCAGAATGCTT
>CALGDB010000272.1 GCA_937884175.1 uncultured Flavobacteriales bacterium | reverse complement strand
GTACGGCTCGAACCAGGTGGCTCAAATCATCACATACGGCTCCATGGCTGCCAAAAGCTCCATCCGTGACACCGCGCGAGTGCTCGAGCTGCCGCTGCCCGATGCCGACCGCATTGCCAAGCTGATGCCGGACATCAGCCTCAAGAAGCTCTTTACGCTTGACGACAAGACCCTCAAGGAAAAACTCCGCGGCAGCGAAGGCCTCCAGCAAGTCAATAACATCAAGGAGCTGGCAAAAAAGGCGTCCCTTGAAGGCCAGACGCTGCAGACCGCCCGCGTCCTCGAAGGCAGTCTGCGCAACACAGGCATCCACGCCTGCGGCGTCATCATTACGCCGTCCGACATCACCGACTACGTGCCAGTGGCAGTCGCCAAGGATAGCGACATGGCGTGCACGCAGTTTGACAACGCCGTTGCGGAGGATGCCGGCCTCCTCAAGATGGACTTCTTGGGCCTTAAGACTCTGACCATCATTAAGGACGCCGTGCGTAACGTGAAGGACCGCCACGGCATCGACCTCGACCCGGACAGTTTCCCGCTCGACGACACGAAAACCTACGAGCTCTTCCAACGCGGTGAGACCATTGGCATCTTCCAATACGAATCCGCGGGGATGCAGAAGTACCTGAAGGATTTGAAGCCCACGGTGTTCGGCGACCTCATTGCGATGAACGCCTTGTACCGCCCCGGGCCGCTCGAGTACATCCCATCGTTTGTCAAGCGGAAGCACGGGCAGGAGCCCATTACGTATGACCTTGACGCGTGCAAGGAGTACCTCGAGGAGACCTACGGAATCACGGTCTACCAGGAGCAGGTGATGCTGCTGTCGCAGAAGTTGGCCGGCTTCACGAAGGGCGAGGCAGACACGCTGCGGAAGGCGATGGGCAAAAAGAAGGCGGACCTCATTGCCAAAATGAGGCCGCAGTTCCTCGAGCAAGGTGCCGAGCGCGGCCACGACACCAAGAAGCTGGAGAAGATTTGGAGGGACTGGGAAGCGTTTGCCTCGTATGCCTTCAACAAATCCCACTCTACGTGTTACGCGTGGGTGGCTTACCAAACCGCCTATTTAAAGGCCAATTATCCGGCTGAGTACATGGCGGCGGTGCTGTCCAACAATATGAATGACATCAAGCAAGTGACGCTGTTCATGGAGGAGAGTCGCCACCGGGGAATTCCAGTCCTAGGTCCAGACGTGAACGAATCGCTGTTCAAGTTCCGTGTAAATGCTGGGGGTGCCATCCGGTTTGGGTTGGGCGCGATGCGCGGCGTAGGCGAGGGGGCGGTCCAATCTGTCATCGACGGACGCAACGACGGGGCAGGGGCGTACAAGAGCCTATTCGATTTTGCAAGGCGCGTCAACCCGAAGGATGTTAACAAGCGCGTCTTCGAGGCGTTGGCGTTGGGCGGAGCCTTCGACGGTTTTGAGGGGCTGCACCGGGCGCAGTTCTTTGCCGAGGACGAGAAGGGCCGCACGCTAATCGAACTTGCCGCTCGGTACGGTGCCGGCCACCAGGAGGCCGAGTCGTCGGCGCAAGCGTCGTTGTTTGGGGGGATGGAAGAGATGGAGATGCCGGAGCCGGCCATCCCGGTGTGCGAGCCGTGGGACCAGATGGACCTTTTGGCCCGTGAGCGTGACGTGATTGGAGTGTACATCTCCGGCCATCCGCTTGACAAATTCCGGTTCGAGATCAAGCACCTGTGTTCACCCGACGAGGGGCTTGAGGTGCTCAACGAGCCGCTTGCTTGGCGTGGACGGGAACTGCGGTTTGCCGGCCGTGTGGTCGAAGCGCAGCACCGTATTTCCAAAGTGGGCAAGCCGTTCGGAAGTGTGACTATCGAGGATTACCACGCGAGCCAACGCTTCATGCTGTTCGGTGACGACTACCTCAAATTTAAGGATTACGTGGTCGAAGGGTGGTTCGTGTTTGTGCGCGGCTCGGTGGAGCAACGCCGCTTCCGAGATGACCCCAATGACGTCGAATTCAAGGTGCGGCAGATTGAGTTGCTGGCCGATGTTCGTGAGAAGTGGGTGTCCCGGCTGCGGTTGCAGTTGGACTTGCAGGCGCTGGACGAGGAGCGGCTTGATCGCATCGGTCAGATGATCGAAGGCAGTCCGGGATCGGTAGGCCTCACGGTTGAAGTACACGACCAGGGCATGGCGTTGGAGATGCCGAGTCGGTCGCACAGGGTTACGCTGAGCGATGATTTTGTCGACCAACTTGAGGAACTCGTCAACGTGGGTGGCCTGCACTACCGATTGGAAACTAGTAAGCAATAAACTTTTTCACGGGCGCTGCGGTTAGAAGTGTATAAAAGGCATGTTAATCCTCGCCAATTTTAAACGGGCAGTTGGGTTGGCCTGCTAACTTTGAAATTCAAATTTGCGAAGGGCCTTGGCCCAGCGCGTAAAGACTGAAAAAATGGCTGTAGAGTTTACCGCTGAAAACTTTGATGATTTGGCACTGAGCAGTGACAAGCCGGTCATCGTCGACTTTTGGGCCGAATGGTGCGGACCTTGCCGCATGGTTGGACCGGTAGTTGAGGAATTGGCAAAAGATTATGACGGACGCGCCGTCGTTGGCAAAGTCAACGTCGACCACCACGGTGATATTAGCATGAAATACGGAGTGCGTAACATCCCCACTATTCTTTTCCTGAAAGGAGGCGAGGTCGTGGACAAGAGCGTTGGTGCTGTGCCGAAGAACGTGTTGATTGAAAAATTGGACGCCTTGCTCTGAGCATCGTTCGATGCAAATGCTTCACTGCATTCTCAACCTAAGATCCTCATCATCTGGTGGGGATTTTTTGTGCGCCGCCGTGACGTGCGCTCTCGGCGCGGCTTCTTACCTTTAAGACATGCCAATGAACGTGGATCCTTCTATGCTTCAGCGCCTCGGCCGCCTCGAGTTCCTGGCGCGTGAGGCCGTTGAAGGCTTCATCACCGGCCTCCACAAAAGCCCGTTCCATGGTTTCTCGGTGGAATTTGCGGAACACCGCCTCTACAACCCCGGTGAGTCCACGCGCCACATCGACTGGAAACTCTACGGTCGCTCGGATAAACTCTTCGTCAAGCGCTACGAGGAAGAGACCAACTTACGTTCCCAACTCGTACTCGACTGCAGCGGGTCCATGTGGTACCCATCCGAAGTGAAACCCGACGGCCCTGAACTGAACAAGCTCAAGTTCGCAATCCACAGCTGTGCAGCACTTCTTGAGCTGTTCCGACGCCAACGCGATGCCGTGGGCCTCAGCGTTTTTGCTGATGAACTGGAATCCCACATCCCCGCCAAATCCTCCGGAGCACACATGCGCATGATTTACCACGAGCTGGAGCAATTGCTCGATGAGGTGGGGGAAAAGCGCAAAGGCACGTCGACGGTGGCGGCTTTACACCAAATTGCGGAAGCTAGCCCGCGCCGTTCGCTTGTGGTGGTCTTCAGTGACTTCCTCGATCGTGGCGGCGATATTGACGAGTTCATGGCCGCGCTACAGCACTTGCGTCATAACAAGCACGAGGTGGTGCTCTTTCACGTCCTCGAATATGCCACGGAGATGAATTTCAATTTCATGGATCGCCCGACCATTTTTGAGGACCTCGAAACGGGTGAGGAGTTGCGCTTGCATCCGGCCGAAGTGCGTGAAGCGTACCAATCGCGCATGGCGCAACTCCGCAAGGAACTCAGCGTACGGTGCGCTCAGTACCGCATCGATTGGGTGGATGTGGACATTGGGTTAGGAGTTTTCCCAGTGCTGTCGGTCTACTTGGTCAAGCGCGCCAAAATGCTCGGCGCAAGGGTTTAGCGCGAAGGAAGCGTGCACCGGAGGCTTTTTATGTCGGCGTCGGATATGACTTTTTCCTTGATTTTCAATTAGTTCAAATGCCCGCGAAATCTTTCTACAGTGGCGACCGTAACATTTTTTTGAATGTAGCGTAGAAGTATTGCAGAAAAAGGAATGAAGTTCCTATCTTTGCGCTCCGCTGCAAATGCGTTATTCCACTGTTGTGAAACGGTCTGGTAGTTCAGTTGGTTAGAATACATGCCTGTCACGCATGGGGTCGCGAGTTCGAGTCTCGTCCAGACCGCCAACAATTTTCGAAAGCCTTGCTATCATTGAGATAGCGGGGCTTTTTTCTTTGTGGGGTACTAAAT